>NZ_CAXAXY010000003.1:0-85744 GCF_963972885.1 uncultured Pelagibacterium sp.
CGCCGGCCTGGGCCGGGTCCGGCGAGGCCGCCCATGCGGCCTATGCCCAATGGCAGGTCTGTCCGTCCAATCCCGGCGATATCCAGCTTGGCGCGGTGATGGAATGGCTCGAGGCCAATATGCCGGCTGAAACGATATACACCAATGGCGCGGGCAATTTCTCGGTCTGGCTGCACCGCTTCCATCGCTATCGCCGCCTTGGCACACAACTGGCCCCGACCTCGGGGTCAATGGGCTATGGGTTTCCCGCCGCCATCGCCGCCGCGATCGTCCAGCCCGAAACGCCGGTGGTCTGCTTTGCCGGGGACGGCGATTTCCTGATGAGCGCACAGGATCTCGCCACGGCCATGGCGGCCGGTGCCAAACCGGTCACCATCGTCTTCAACAATGGCATTCTGGGCACCATCCGCATGCACCAGGAAAACCATTACCCGGGGCGCGTTTCGGCCACCGATCTGGTCAACCCCGACTTCGCGGCCTACGCAAAAGCCTTCGGCGCGCACGGCGAAACGGTGCGCACCACCGCTGAGTTTGCCCCGGCAATGGAGCGTGCCCTGGCATCGGGCAAGGCGGCGGTGATCGACCTCAAACTCGATCCAGAGGCGATCACACCCCGAACCACTCTCACCAAGCTGCGACAGGCGGCCCAGGACAAGGCTTGAGGCCTTGGTCCCGTCATGCCGTCGAGCGGCCTTGAGACGGACGGACGAGGCGGAGCCGAGGACCCCGGCGAACGTTTTCGCCGCGCCGTCGCAGGGCCAGTGAAAGCCATAGGGCGGTTTCAGCCCGTCATGGCTTTCGCGGTGCGGCCCGTGAGGCAGAATGTGGACGAGGCGGAGCCGAGGACCCCGGCGAACGTTTTCGCCGCGCCGTCGCAGGCGCAGCGGAGGGCATAGGCGCGGTTTCAGCGCCGTCATGCCCGCAGTGGTGCGCGCCGTGAGACAAAATGGACGCGGTGCGGCCCGTGAGAGAAAAAATGGTGGAGCTGATCGGGATCGAACCGACGACCTCGTCATTGCGAACGACGCGCTCTCCCAACTGAGCTACAGCCCCATTCGGGGATCGGTTTAGCGCAATATCGCGCAGGCTGGAAGGGGTGAATGGCGACTATTGTGTGGGCAGTGCCAGGGCGATCTGGCCCGGCAAGGTCTCCACCGGCTCAAAGCCGAGATTGGCGCAATTGGTGGCAAAAATTTCGGCCCAGGCCGCGCCGCGCTGCTCGATATAGGTGACGCGGTTGGCCTGGCCCTCGATCGTTGCCTGCTCCGCAGCCGTGGTGGCCCGTTCGGCGGCGCGCATGAAATCGTCATCGGCGAAATAGTTGCAGCCCGGAACGTCGATCGACCGCCAGGCGAACAGCGCGATATCGATGACGTCGCGCGCGGTCTGCCGCCCGAAATCCATATAGGGCGTGAGGTCGGGATCGCCGCAGGCTATCGCTGCCGCCTCGGCCCGCATCCGGGCAATGCGGTCCGGCGCGTCCTCGATCGCCTCTGCGGCCGCGGTGGCGATTTCGCCGAGCCGGATCTGGGCGGCCACCTGTTCGAGTGGCGTGAGGTAGACGATGGAATCATCGAAAAGGGCGCACCGCGTGGTGACATCGGTGCTCACGACCAGAGCATCTGCATCGGCCAACATCTGGTCGACGTCCGCCGCGCCACTCTGCGCCGATGCCTGGCCGGCCACCGAGACGGCCAGCAGCACAACGAATGCGCCTGACAACAATGATGTTCGGTCGGACAAGAGAAATCCTGCGATTATACGAAGTGGCGCTTGAAACCCAAGCACATCACCAATGTGGCTGTTTTGCGAAACCGGTTCGTCCCAGTCTGTCGCAGGCGATAGATAAAGGACTCGTAAACAATGATTGCCTCAAGTGTTAACGAGTGGTTTCCGTATGTGTGGACATTTTGCAACATTGGTCCCGCAACCCTCCCGAATGGCCGTTGAACAGGGCGAACGGCTGTTGCGAACCCAACCGGCATCGCTAGAGTGGGTCTTGCGAATCCATGCATGGGATCGTTTGTCGGTCGCAACGCGACGGCAACACACGACACCAACAATAATGTGGTCGCGTTTCGACAAACTGCCGGATAGCCCGGCACAAACAAACTGAATGACTGACTTTGGAGGTCAATTATGAAACTTAAGAGCCTTCTTCTGGGTTCTGCAGCTGTTCTGGCCCTGTCGACGGGTGCCCAGGCTGCTGATCCGATTCCGGCGACTTTCGTGTCGCTCGGCGTCTGCGATGCCTACGGCATCTCGGGCCTGACCATCGAATCCGACGACACCTGCCTGTCGATCTCGGGTGAAGTGGCTTACGAATATATCCTTCAGGAAGACGTTGATCGGGCTGGCTGGTCTATTGAGTCGAATGTCGATTGGGAACTGGCTTTCGAAGCCACCACCCAGACCGATGCCGGCGCTGCAGTTGCGTTCATCTCGCTCGTTGATGATGACAGCCTGACGAGTGGCGTTGCTCCTATTAGGACGCGTTCGGAAGATCCCGTTATCGATCAAGCCTATGTCCAGTTCGGTGACACCACCGTTCTCTCCGCTGGTCTGAAGGATTCGATCTTCGATACCGAAGTTCTCGACCGGACTTATGGTGGCGACGAGCACGGCGATTTCGATTGGGACTTCGATGAAAACGACCTGACGAATGAAGTCGCTCAGGGCGGTCACGTCATCACCATCGAGTCGCTGGTTGCAGATGGGTTCACCGTCATCGCAGGTCTTGAAGACCTGAATGACGCCGGAGCCGGCTCGCCCGGCGACGGCGGCACTGCACTGCTCGGCGTCGAATATGACGGCGGCATGTTCTCAGCTGAAGCTGCCGTTCTCCTTGGCGACCTTTATGGTGCCACTGATCCGGTCAACTTCTACGCTGCTGTTGCTGCAGAGTTCGACTCGTTCGAAGCCCGCGCTAGCGTGATCTTCGATGACACCGGCGATTACATCGCTTCGCTCGGTGCCACGGCAACCCTCGACATGTTCACTCTCGACGCTGATGCCTACTTCCGCGACAACAGCGACTGGGGCATTGCCGGCGAAGGTTCGTTCGACGCCACTGATACCGTTGCCGTATACATCGGCGCCGGCTACCAGGAAGTCGCAGCCGTTGACATCTTCACCGTTTACGGTGGTGTTGACGCTGACGTCACCGAAACCATCACTGCCAACGCTGAACTCGGCTACACCGACAACGGCGGCGCTGACTACATCTATGGCGCTGCTGGTGTGACCTACGCACCGGGCGGCGGTTTCGAAACCAGCCTGAACGTGTTCGCCGACACCGACGACCACTACAAGCTGACCTTCGAAGCTTCCAAAGAGTTCTAAGAACTCTTCGCCTCGAGGCGATTGTTTGGAAAGGCCCGGCGTTTGCCGGGCCTTTTCTTTTGCGTTGAGCGGGAAATGATCGCCTGGACCGGCTTCGTCGGCGGCCAAAATGCTTTACACTGAACGCCGAAATCCCGAGTCGACCGACATTGCCGCGGCACGCGGCGTAAACCTATTGGCTTTGAATGACTTTTCCCCGCTTGCTCTTTTTTGTCCTGCCCGCCGTCATCGTATTGACCCCGATCCAGGCGGCGCATGCGCAGTATCAATCACTCGATGAGACAGCGGAGATTGGGTCCGGCGATGCCTTTGGCTGGGCCGTGCAGATCGATGCCGGCGACATCACGCTGAATGGCAATGTGCCATACCAATCCGTCGCGACGATTCTTTCGGGGCGGGCAGGGATCGACGATGACGGCATGACGATTGCCGACGGCGCGCCGCTGGGATTCCTGCGTGATGCGATGAAAGCCATAGCGGCCAGCGAGATGCTGGAAGACGGATCGATTGCCTATGGCGCGGGGCAATGGACGGTGACGGGCACATTGCGGCCCGATGCGAGTCGCGATGCGCTGATCGAAGCTCTTGGGTCGGCCGGCGACGGTGCGGAATGGGTACTGGCCATCGAAGCGCCGGGAGGTGGCGATGCGGAAGACATCCAGGCCCCCGGACCGATTGGCGAGGATGTCATGGAGTCGGTTGAAGGCCTGCTTGAGGAAAGCGAGCCAGCACGCGAAGATGTAACGGAGATTATCGAAACCGCGGATGCCGAGGCGTCCACGCAATCTACAGCCGATACGGTGCTCGAGCCCGAGGTCGAGGCCGACGATGCGACCGGCGAACAGCCGCTGTCCGACGACATCGTCGATGCCGTCCCCACGGAAGGAACGACCGAACGGCAAGCGCCGGTCGATGAGGACAGCCCACAAGATCAGGCGATCGTCCAGGAACAGCAGGACATTGCTCCCACCGATCCGATCGTTCCGGATGGGGACGCTGCCGCGAATGCGAATCTCGAGGCGGAAGCCACACAGTGCCGTGAGCAGGTTGCCGCGCTCACGCAAGACAACGCAATTTCCTTCGCCTCGGGCCGCACGACCCCGACGATGTCGTCAGAGAGCCTTATTGCCGATATCGCCGCAGTACTGGCCATTTGCCCTGCGCAGCCGGTTTATGTAGAAGGACATACCGACGCCGATGGGCGCGACGAAACCAATCTGGTTTTGTCCCTCAGCCGTGCCGAGGCGGTTGTCGACCGGTTGGTGGCGCAGGGGATCGACCCCCAGCGCCTTTTCGCCGTCGGCTATGGGGCAAGTCTTCCCGTCGCGTCCAACGAAACGGCGGCGGGCAAGGCGCAAAATCGGCGCATCGTCTTCAGCTTCGAAGACATTGCGCAATAGCAATGCCGGATGTGAGCCGCCGCAAAGGCAGGGCTCCGACCGGAAAGAGGGGGGCTTGGGCAGTGAGTGACATAGCATATCTGATCGCCATCAACTGGCCGTTTCTGGTTCTGGCCGTGCTGATCGGCATTGCGACCGGATGGTACGGCGCACCCGAAGAGGGGCGTTGAATGCTTCCAGGAAAAGCTGCAGACTTTTCCGGTCCGGAAGCGCGGCAAACAAGAGTTTGAAAGCAAGTCCATGGATCCCACGCCGCACATCCTTCCCAGCGCGCTGCTGCTGCTCGCCGCCTTTTTCATCGGCTGTCTTGTCGGATATCTGCTCAAGCGGATGTTCGGGCCCAGCCGGCGTGCCGAACCGGTCGCCCAGCCCGATCAAGCTCAAACGCCGGTTGTGCCCGAACGACCCGACCTCGGCGACCCAGCGCTTGGCCTGCTCAATGAACCGATTGGCGGACAACCTGACGATCTCAAGAAAATCAAGGGGATAGGCCCCAAACTTGAATCGGTTCTGCACCACAATGGTGTGTATCATTTCAGCCAGATTGCCGCCTGGAACGCCAAATCCATCGCCATGATGAACGCCCGACTGTCCTTCAAGGGCCGCATCGAGCGGGAAAAATGGGTCTCACAGGCCAAGGCGCTGGCCAAGGCCGCCAGCCGGAAGTGAGCGTGCGCCGTTGGCGCGTCGATGTCAGGCAGACGCGGCCCTGTCGCCGACATCAGGCTCATCTGCCCGGCATATGTCGCGCAAGAATGCCGCCATGGCCTGATGTTCCTCGGCATCTTCGAGAAGGGCAGGCGATCCCTGATCGGATATGACCAGCGTTGCCGCGTCGCGGCGCCGGCGCACCATCTCGTCAAAACTTGCCCGCCGCACCTGATCGGTCAGTTGCGAGCGCACGATCATCAGCGGGACGTGGGAAAGCGTATCGAACAATTGCCATTGCGGTTCGAGAACGTCGTCGAATTCGAACTGTTCGAGCTGGGCGATCAACTGGCTGTCGAAAAGTGAGCGCAGCTTTCCGCGCCCGTCCTCGGCATAAATGCGCTGGGCGAACCCGTCGAGCCGCGCCGCGGACTCGCCCGGATAATCGGTGCTCAGGATCTTGCGCAGCGCAGCCCGGCAAGCCGGCGCCGATCTGAGCGCCGTCAAATGGCGGAAATTGTTGCGCGTGCGCACCAGCCCGCGCGGGTCGGTCACCGGCCCGGCATCGATCAGGATGGTTCCGGCAACGGCCAGGGGACGGCGCGCGGCAATGATCATGGCGACCTGGCCGCCATGGCCTTCGCCGGCCAGAACGGCGCGCGGCACGTCGAGCGCCGCCATCACATCAAGCACGCAATCGGCATCGGCGAGCGTGGAATAGCGCGCACCCTTGCCCATGTACGACGACCGGCCCCGACCGGGCAGATCGATCAGGATGAAGCTAAAGCCGGTACCGGGCAGCCGGTTGATCGCGGCGGGCAGTCCGGCGAAATCGGACATATTGCGCACATAGCCCGGCAGGCAGACGATCGGGACCACATCATCGGAAATCTCGCCATGAACATGCACGGCAATCTGTGTACTGGCACTGCCGCAGGTGATCGTCCTGACCGGAAGGTCGGAAAAAAGCTGTGTTTGGGGCAGGGGAGTTGCGCGCTTGAACATGATGCTTCATACCACGCCCGGCGGCGCAGGCAATCGCGGTGAGCGTGAGGCCGTGGCCCTCCTTGTCGCGCCATGCAAGTGCCATTATGGTGCGCCAGTTCTGGGGTGACAAAACCGTCATCCCGCGCCATCAAGAAACATCCCCTTAGGGATCGAGGGCGATACTGGAGTGCTTCCAGCAAAAGTGGGCACCACTTTTGCGGTTCGGAAGCGCGACAAAACAAAATGTTGGAGTGCTTCCAGCAGAAGTGGGAACCACTTTGGGGTTCGGAAGCGCGACAAAAATGGAAAGTTGAAGCGCTTTCTTGGGAAGCGCGATAATCTCGTTAAAGGCGGCTGCCAGGCGCGCCTACTGTCGAAAATCAAGGACTGTCTCACATGTTTTCCGGGTCGATCACGGCGTTGGTAACGCCGTTCCATAAGGGTGCTGTTGATGAAGACGCCATGGCGCGCTTCGTCAAATGGCAGATCGAGGAAGGCACCAACGGTCTGGTGCCGGTGGGAACCACGGGCGAAAGTCCCACGGTCAGCCACGAGGAACATCGCCGCGTTATCGAGATCGCCATCGAAGTGGCCGACAAGCGCGTTCCCGTCATCGCCGGGGCCGGCTCCAATTCGACGCGTGAAGCCATCCATCTCGCCCAGTTTGCCGAAAAGGCCGGCGCCGATGGCATTCTGACCATCGTGCCCTATTACAACAAGCCCAACCAGGAGGGCCTGTTCCAGCATTTTTCAGCGATTGCAAAGGCGACCAGCCTGCCCGTCATTCTCTATTCGGTGCCCGGCCGCACGGTGGTCGATATCAGCGTCGACACCATGAAGCGCCTGCGCGATGCGTGCCCCAATATCGTCGGCGTCAAGGACGCGACCGCCGACATGAGCAAGGCGACAATGACGCGCGCTGCGCTGGGCTCGGAGTTCGTCATGCTCTCGGGCGAGGACATTACCGCGCTGGGGTACAACGCCCATGGGGGCAGGGGGTGCATTTCGGTCACCTCCAATGTTGCGCCAAGGCTGTGCTCGGCGTTTCAGGCCGCCTGTCAGGCCGGAGATTTCAGCACCGCGCTCACCATTCAGGATCGGCTGGCACCGCTCCACAAGGCACTGTTTATCGAGCCCAACCCGCAGGGCGTCAAATATGCCGCGTCCAGGCTCGGCCTGTTCGGCGACGAAATCCGGCTTCCGCTGGTTCCGGTGACAGAAACCACCCGCGCGGCCATCGACGCCGCACTGGTCCACGCCGGGCTCATCAACTGATCGATAAGTAATGGCACCGAAGAAAGAAAAAGGTTTGCTCGAAACCGGCATGGTGGCCGAAAACCGCCGGGCCCGGTTCGATTATGAGGTTCTCGACACCATCGAGGCCGGCATCGTGCTGCGCGGGACAGAAGTGAAATCCCTCCGTAACGGCAAGGCCCAGATCGCCGAATCCTACGTGTCGCCCGAGGGCGGGGAACTTTGGCTGATCAATGCCAACATTCCCGAATATGTGCAGGCCAACCGCTTCAACCACGACGAAAAGCGCCGCCGCAAGCTTCTGGTCTCGCACCGCGAACTCGACAAGCTCGCCAAGGGCGTCGAGCGGCAGGGCAACACCATCGTGCCGCTCAAACTCTATTTCAACGATCGCGGCATGGCCAAACTGCTGATCGGTCTCGCCAAGGGCCGAAAATCCCACGACAAACGCGACGTCCAGAAGGATCGCGATTGGGCCCGGGATAAACAGCGGATCTTGAAGCAGGGCTGATCTGGCCTCGGACGGTCGGGCCTGCTCGAATGCCGAGTGTACTGGATCCCGGATCAAGTCCGGGATGACCAAGGGGGTAGGGATGCTCCTGTGCCAAACAGAAGCGGCCCCTCGCAGAGCCGCCGCCTTTCCTTGCACCATGTTCCACACGACCGTCATTCCGGCCTTGAGCCGGAATCCAGTACCCCCAGCGCCGGAGGTGGATGCTCAGCCTTCAGCCGTTATCGCAGCCTTCGCCTTGCTCATCGCGTCCTCGAACATCTCGGTCGTCAGCCGCCCGGTATTGGTGTTGTAGCGCGAGCAGTGGAAGCTATCGATCAGCGTGCGTCCGTCGCTCAGCCGGTGCGCGCGGCCGTGGCCGAACGGGAAGGCGGCGCGGCGTTCTCCCAGGGCGCTGAGCAGCGATTCGTGGGCGATGCGGCCAAGGGCAAAGAACGCCTTTGCCTGACGATTGGCCTCGATCGTCGCGATAAGAAACCGTCTGCAGGTGGCGATTTCCGGCCCGGTCGGCTTGTTTTGCGGCGGGACGCAGCGCACGGAATTGACGATCAGCGTATCGACGAGCTGCAGGCTGTCATTGGGATCGGCTTCGAACTCGCCGGTCGCCAGCCCGAATTTCTTGAGCGTTGCATAGAGCAGATCGCCAGCGTAATCGCCGGTAAACGGGCGCCCGGTGCGGTTCGCCCCGCGCAGCCCCGGCGCCAGCCCGACGATCAGCAGGCGGGGGGCGGCATCGCCCCAATTGTCCACCGGCGCGTTGTGCCAATCTGGAAACTGGTGCTGATTGACGTGCCGAAACTCGGCCAGTCGCGGACAGAGCGGACAATCTGGTGGTGGATTGGTCGGGAGCGCCAAGGACAGTCTCGCACAAGAATCAGGGCGAAACATCCTCTCTGGCGACCTGCTGGCGGTCAACCTGCGGGCGGCCCACCGTCTTGATCAGGGTGGCGATTTCGAGAAAGTAGTCGGCCTGGCGCCGCAGATCGTCCGAAATCATCGGCGTGGGCGTGGTCAGCGTCGAAGCGACGGTCACCTTTTTGCCGCGCCGCTGCAATGCGGCGACCAGCGCGGTAAAATCTCCATCGCCTGAAAACAGGACGAGGTGATCGTAATGGGCGGACATCTCGAGCGCATCGATGGCCAACTCGATATCCATATTGCCCTTGATCTTGCGCCGCCCCTGCGCGTCGACAAATTCCTTGGCGGGCTTGGTCACCACCGCGTAGCCATTGTAGTCCAGCCAATCGATCAGCGGCCGGATCGAGGAATATTCCTGATCCTCGACGAGCGCGGTGTAATAGTAAGCGCGCAGCAGGTAGGCCGTGTCCTGAAACTCACCGAGCAACCGCTTGTAGTCGATATCGACACCAAGCGCTCGGGACGTCGCGTAAAGGTTGGCGCCGTCGATGAACAGCACGACCTTTTCCCGGGAATCGAACATATGGACAAAAGCTCCAAACAAAAATCGGTAGAAAAATTGCAATCGTTCACATGGCTCAACGCGGCAAACCCGACAGAAGTTCATTCCGGGCGTCAAATTAAGATGATCGGGCGGGGCAAACCCCCGCTTGTCATCGCCAAGGCCCTCGTGTAAGAGAACGGCAACTCCCCTAAAGCAATGGAGACCGGCTGTGGCACGCGTCACCGTAGAAGATTGCATTGAAAAGATTCCGAACCGCTTCGAGCTGGTTCTTGCGGCCGCCCATCGCGCCCGCATGATCTCCTCGGGCGGCCAGATCACCGTGGATCGCGACAACGACAAGAACCCCGTCGTCGCCCTGCGTGAAATCGGCGATGGCACCATTTCGCCCGACGATCTGCAGGAAGATCTGATCCACTCGCTCCAGAAGTATGTGGAAGTCGACGAGCCGGAAATGGACACCGCGCCGCGCATCGAAACCTCTTCGGACGAAGAAGGTCCGGTGTTCGACACCATTTCCGAAGAAGAGCTGCTCCGCGGCATCGAGTCGCTGGCGCCCCCCGAGCGTCGCGACGATTGATCGGCGCAAGCCTTTCCCTATAGTGTTTGTGAAGGCGTCAGGCTCCGGCCCGGCGCCTTTGCAGTTTGTGAACTTGAATTTGCCTGGAGTACCCCGGCGCATGATGCGTCAGTACGAACTCGTCGAACGCGTTCTGGCCTACAATCCCAATGCCGACGAAGCCCTGCTCAACAAGGCTTACGTTTACGGCATGCAAAAGCATGGCAGCCAGACCCGCGCTTCGGGTGACCCTTACTTCGCCCACCCGCTCGAAGTCGCCGCCATCCTCACCGATCTCAAGCTCGACGATGCCACCATCGCCGTGGCGCTTCTGCACGACACCATCGAGGACACTGACGCCACCCGCGCCGAGATCGACGAGATGTTCGGCACCGAGATCGGTCAGATCGTCGACGGGCTGACCAAGATCGAGCGCCTCAACCTCGTCTCCCGCGAAGAAGCCCAGGCCGAAAACCTGCGCAAGCTGCTGCTGGCCATTTCCCAGGACGTGCGCGTGCTGCTGGTCAAGCTGGCCGATCGCCTGCACAACATGCGCACGCTCGAGTTCATGCCGGTCCACAAGCGCGGCCGCATCGCGCAGGAGACCATGGATATCTATGCCCCGCTCGCCGGACGCATGGGTATGCAGGACATGCGCAACGAGCTTGAGGATCTGGCGTTCAAGTCGCTCTACCCCGAGCACTACAATGCCATCACCTCGCGCCTGTCGCAGATGGAGATTTCCAGCCGCGAGATCGTCGCGGAAATCCGTAGCGAGCTCGAAGAGCATCTGGCCGGGCAGGGGATCAAGGCCAAGGTGTCCTGGCGGCTGAAATCGGCCTGGTCGATCTATTCAAAGATAGAGCGCAAGGCGATTGCCCTCGAACAGCTTTCCGACATGATCGGCTTTAGGGTGATCGTCGACACGATCGACGAATGCTACCGTACGCTCGGCGTCATCCACACGAGCTGGAAGGTCGTGCCGGGCCGGTTCAAGGATTACATTTCGGTCCCCAAGGCCAACGATTACCGCTCGATCCACACCACCATCGTCGGTCCCGGCCGCCAGCGCGTCGAACTGCAGATCCGCACCCAGGAAATGCACGCCATCGCCGAATTCGGCATCGCCGCACACCAGCTCTACAAGGAAGCCATTTCCGGCGACATGCACAGGCTGGAAGAGGAAAGCCAGGCCTATAACTGGCTGCGCTCGACAATTGCCCGGCTCACCGAGGGCGATAACCCCGAAGAGTTCGTCGAACACACAAAGCTCGAACTGTTCCAGGACCAGGTGTTCTGCTTTACCCCGCGCGGACGGCTGATTGCCCTGCCGCGCGGTGCCACGCCGATCGATTTCGCCTATGCCGTGCACACCGATGTCGGCGATACCTGCGTGGGGTGCAAGATCAACGGCACGGTGATGCCGCTCATCACCCAGCTTCATTCGGGTGATGAAGTCGAAATCCTGCGCGATGCGGCCCATACCCCGCCGCCCAATTGGGAAAACATCGCCATGACCGGCAAGGCGCGCTCGGCGGTTCGTCGCGCCGTGCGCCAGGGTGCTTTTGCGCGGGCGATTGCGCTGGGCGAGCAGGTGCTGATGGCGGTGATCGAGCGCGAGTCGCTCGAGCTCAACGAGGACGAGATCGTCGCGCTGGCCAATCGTTTCTCGATCGCTGACCGCAATTCCATGCTCGCCGCCATCGGCGAGGGGCGCATCACGGCCGAGGATCTGGCACGCGAAACCACCGCGCTCAAGGGCAAGCGGCGGCGCAAGGGGCGGCTGGTGCTGCCGGTGGCCAATGACGCCGAGGGATGGTTCGCGCTGCGCAACGCGCAATATTTCAAGTTCCGCATGCCCGGTGGACAGCACACCGCCATCAAGAAATTCGCCACGATGGTCGGGTTCGATTTCAACATGCCCGTCGATATCTCGCGCGAAGGCGTCGTGCCCGGAGACCGCATCATCGGCATCTTCCACCAGTCCGGCCACATGGAAGTCTATCCCATGGAATCCGAGGCACTGGCCGCCTTCCATGACAAGGATGTGGGCTGGATCGACGTGCGCTGGGACATGGCCGGAAAGCCCGAGGCGCGGTTCAAGGTCGTGGTTTCGATGTATTCACAGAACCGCCCCGGATCGCTCGCCCAGATCACCGGCGCCATTGCCGCCTGCGATGCCAATATCTCCAATCTGGCCATGCGGGCGCTTGCCGCCGATTCCCACGAGCTCATCTTCGAGCTCGAAGTGCACGATCTGACGCAGTTGACAGACGTCCTGGCAACGCTCAAACGCACACCGGGCCTGTCGCGGGTCCAGCGCGCCACAATGGTTCAGGCCAATGCCATTTCGGGCATGGAAGGCGCGCTCGAAGCGGGAACCCAAGAGACAATGGAGACCGAACCCCAATGACCCAGGACGAAGTCCTCGATATTTTCCGCTCCTGCGATGCGTTGCTCGAAGGCCATTTCATCCTGTCCTCGGGCCTGCGCTCGCCGGTGTTCCTGCAAAAGAACCGCGTGTTCATGTTTGCCGACAAAGCCGAAAAGCTCTGCAAGGCGCTGGCCGAAAAGATCAGGGCCGAAGGGTTCGGCGACGTCTCACAGATCGTCTCGCCTGCGGTCGGCGGCATCATTCCCGGTTACGAAACCTCGCGCCATCTGGGTGTGCCGGCCATCTTCACCGAGCGCGTCAACGGCGTGTTCGAATTGCGCCGCAGCTTTTCGGTTGCGCCGGGCGAAAAGGTGATCATCGTCGAGGATATCGTTTCGACGGGCCTCTCGATCCGCGAATGCATCGATGCGATCAAGGCACTGGGCGCCGACGTGATCGCGGCGGCCTGTATCGTTGACCGCTCGGGCGGGGAGGCCGATGTCGGCGTGCCGCTGGTGTCGCTGACCCAATACAAGGTGCCCGCCTATTCGCCCGACAACCTGCCGCCCGAATTGGCCGCTATGCCGGCGGTGAAACCGGGGAGCAGGGGCCTGCAATGATTATCGGGCTGGGCAACGACATCTGCGAGATCGCCCATGTCGAGCGCACGCTCGAACGGTTCGGTGAGCGGTTTACCCGGCGTTGCTTTACCGAAATCGAGCGAACCAAATCGGACAGGCGGCGGCTGCGCGCCGCGTCCTACGCCAAACGGTTCGCCGCCAAGGAAGCCTGCGCCAAGGCGCTGGGCACGGGGCTGTCACGCGGTGTTTATTGGCGGGACATGGGCGTGGTCAATCTGCCCAGCGGCAAGCCCACGATGAAGCTGACCGGCGGGGCCGCGGCAATGCTGGCAAGGCTTGTTCCCGCAGGGCACGAACCCCATATCCATGTCTCGATCACCGACGATAACGGCATGGCGCAAGCCTTCGTGATCATCGAGGCGCTCCCGGTTGACCCGGCCCGGCCGCTCCCGTAACAAACTCCCGAGTTTTCCAACCCATGAGCACCCCTATGTCGGACGCCGCCAAGAAGAAAACCGGCAAGGGCGAACTTCGCGAAACCATCGTCATCATCGTTCAGGCGCTGCTGATTGCTCTGGTGTTCCGCACCTTCGCCTTCGAGCCGTTTTCCATCCCCACTGCGTCGATGCAGTCCAATCTGATGATTGGCGACTACATTCTGGCGTCCAAATACAGCTATGGCTATTCGCGCTATTCGCTGCCCTATTCCGAGGTGCCCTGGAACGGGCGCATCCTGGGCAACGCGCCCCCCCAGCGCGGCGATATCGCGGTGATCCGGCCCGTGCCCCAGAGCGAAAACTACGTCAAGCGCGTCATCGGCCTGCCCGGTGACGAAATCCAGATGATCGACGGACGGCTGACCATCAATGGCGAAACCGTGCCGCGTGAAGAGGTCGGCACCACGGTTGACCGCGACAGCACCGGCGTCGATATCCCGGTCACCGAGTATCGTGAAACCCTGCCCAATGGCGTAAGCTACGTCACCCAGGAGATTTCCGACAACGCACAGTTCGACAACACCGGCGTTTATACAGTGCCGCCGGGACATTATTTCATGATGGGCGACAACCGCGACCGTTCGCTCGACTCCCGCTCGCTGTCTTCGGTCGGTTACGTGCCGTTCGAAAATTTCGTGGGCAAGGCCCAATGGCGCTTCTTCTCGATTCAGGACAATATTCCGCCCTGGCAGATCTGGCGCTGGCCGGGCAATGTCCGGTTCGACCGTATGTTCACTTCGGTTTATCAATGAGCTTGAGGGCGCGCGATCGCGAGACGCTCGAGGCAAGGCTGGGCTATGTTTTCAACGACCCCGCCCTGCTGTTGCGCGCCCTGACCCATTCGAGCGCCGTATCGCCCTCAAAGCGCACCGCCGATTCCTATCAGCGCTTCGAGTTCCTTGGCGACAGGGTGCTCGGGCTGGTGGTGGCCGACATGCTGTGCAAGCGGCTGCCCAAGGCCAATGAAGGGGAGCTCTCGCGAACCCTCAATTCGCTGGTTCGCAAGGAAACCTGCGCAAGGGTGGCCCGCAAGCTCGATATGGGCTCATACGTGCGGCTCGGTGAGAGCGAGGCGCGCACCGGCGGCGCCGACAAGGACGCCATTCTGGGCGATGTGTGCGAAGCGGTGATCGGCGCAATTTATGCCGATGGCGGCATCGATCCCGCCTATACCTTCGTTGACCGCATGTTCGGTGATAATCTGGACGTGGCCCAGGCGCGCCGTGCGGACTCCAAGACCGCACTGCAGGAATGGGCGCAGGCCAAGGGGCTCGAGCCGCCCGCCTATGTCGAAACGGCGCGGTCGGGACCCGATCACGCGCCGGTCTTTACCATCTCGGTTTCCGTGCGTGGCTTTGAAGCGATCGCGGCGACCGGCACCTCGAAAAAACTGGCCGAGCATCAGGCGGCCGAAAAGTTCCTGCTGCGCGAAGGCGTGTGGAAGGCCGACCAATGAGTGAAGCTAAAGATATGGCGACCAAATGCGGTTTCGTCGCCCTGGTCGGTGCCCCCAACGCGGGCAAATCGACCCTGCTCAATTCGCTTGTGGGCACCAAGGTGTCCATCGTCACCCACAAGGCCCAGACCACCCGAGCCCAGGTGCGCGGCGTTCTGACCATCGAGGAATCCCAGCTTGTCTTTATCGACACGCCGGGCATTTTCGCGCCCAAGCGCCGGCTCGATCGCGCCATGGTGCAATCGGCCTGGACCGGGGCAGGGGATGCCGACATGGTGGCCCTGATCATCGATGCACAAAAGGGGCTCAACAGCGAATTCGAAGCGCTGCTCGACGGACTCGACAATATCCGCCAGCCCAAGGTTCTGGTGCTCAACAAGATCGACAAGGTCAAGCACGAGGAATTGCTGGGGCTTTCCCAAAAGATCAACGAGAAGGTCAATTTCGAGACCACCTTCATGATCTCGGCCCTGCGCAGACACGGGGTCGGCGATTTCGTGCAATGGTGCCGGGACAAGGCGCCCCTCGAAGAATGGCACTTCCCCGAAGAGCATCTGACCGATCTGACCATGGCGCTGACTGCCGCCGAAGTGACGCGCGAAAAGCTGTTCCTGCGCATCCACGACGAAATTCCCTATCAGGCGACCGTCGAGACCGAGAGCTTCAAGATCCAGAAGGATGGCTCCTACCGCGTCGAGCAGGTGATCTATGTCACCCGCGACACCCACAAGATGATCGTGCTGGGCGCCAAGGGGCAGACCATCAAGACCATCGGCGCCGAAGCGCGCAAGGAACTGATCGAGATGTTCGAAACCGACGTGCATCTGTTCCTGTTCGTCAAAGTCCGCGCCAACTGGGCCGACGATCCCGAACGCTACCGCGAAATGGGGCTCGACTGGACGAAATAGGGCTTGGTCTGACACGGTGGACACCGTGCCCGCCAAATCAACCACCGTCATCCCGGGCCCGACCCGGGATCCAGTAACCGGGAGCGCTTGTGGCTTACGCTGGGCGCTGAGCGTACTGGACCCCGGCTCGGTGGCCGGGGTGACGCTGAGATTTTGGTCGGCGGCCGGGGTTGCCGAGGGTGAGGGGCGTCGAAGGTCGATTTCCGCCATGGAAAATGCGTATGGAATGGTCCTCTGAAGGTCTTATCATCGGCGTCAGGCGGCATGGCGAGTCCGCGCTCATCCTCGAAGCCATGGTGCCCGGTCACGGGCGTTGTCTCGGCCTTGTGCGCGGCGGGCGCTCGCCAAAGCACGCCGCGTTCCTGCAGGCCGGCAACTCAGCCCAGCTGACATGGCGGGCCCGCCTCGAAGACCATCTTGGCACCTTCACCGCCGAAGCGACCCGCCTGCGCGCCGCCGAAATCCTTGCCGACCGTCAAAAGCTCTATCTTCTCCAACTGCTCGCCGACCATCTGCGCCTTTTGCCCGAACGCGATCCGCATGACGAATTGCTGCGCGGTGTCGTTTCGCTGATCGATGACGAACGGGCCGCGATCGATCTCGGCGCCGAACTGGCGCGGTTCGAGATGTACCTTCTCGAAGAGTTGGGCTTCGGGCTGGATCTTCAAACCTGCGCGGTGACCGGCGTGCACGAGAACCTGACCCATGTTTCGCCAAAAACGGGCAGGGCAGTCTGTGCCGAGGCCGCAGCGCCCTATACCGACCGCCTTTTCGCGCTGCCGGCCTTTCTCTCCGGCTCCGCAGATCCCACGTCCGGCGACGTCGCCGCAGCCTTCACGCTCACCGGCTATTTCCTCGACCGCCACGTCTGGGCACCGCGCCAGATCGAGCACCCCTCCACCCGCGACTGGCTGGTGCGGCACCTTACGGAATGACAAGACGCTCGATCGTTGCGGATTGATTCAAAGTCCACTGGCGCGGATCTTGAAGGCAGGCTACCCAAGCCTCGCTGCAACACGCAGCTTTTGAGGACGAAATGAAAAAGACCATCCTTTCAATCCTGGCCGCCACGGCCCTCGTTTCCACGCCGGCGCTTGCCCAGAACGTCGAGTTCACGCTCACCAACGATTCGGGCTACACGCTGACCTATTTTTATGCCTCCCCCTCCAACGAGGAAAACTGGGGCAACGATCTCCTCGAAGAGATCGGCGTTCTCGAATCCGGCTACAACGGCACCGTATTCATCGGCGACGGTTCGGACCAATGCCTTTACGATTTCCGTTTCGAGACCGCAGAAGGCCCTGAACTCGAAGAATTCGAAATCGATATCTGCGAACTCGGCAGCTACACGCTGGTCGCTCAATAATCGAACGCTGCCACCGCGCCGGTCACGCCGGCGCGGATTTCGGTTCGATGCCGGCTGGTTTTCCACAAAAGCCCCACGCAATCCGGCAATTTCGAGCACCTTTGACTATACTGCCCATCTGATTCGCTTGCCCTGAAAAGGATGGCCAATGGCCGATGTTATCGATCCGCCCCGTGATGACAGAAAAAAGGACGGCATAGTCGATCTGAGGAGTGCGCTCGAAGAGCGCTATCTCTCCTATGCCATCTCCACCATCACACAGCGCGCGCTCCCCGATGCCCGCGATGGGCTCAAGCCCGTCCACCGCCGCATCCTGCACGCCATGCGGCTTTTGAAGCTCGACCCGGCCCAGGGCTACAAGAAATCGGCGCGTATCGTCGGTGACGTGATCGGTAAGTTTCACCCCCATGGCGACCAGTCGGTCTATGACGCGCTGGTGCGCATGGCACAGGATTTTTCCGTTCGCTACCCGATGGTCGACGGGCAGGGCAATTTCGGCTCGATCGACGGCGATAGCGCGGCGGCCATGCGCTATACCGAAAGCCGGATGACCGAGGTCGCTCAACGTCTGCTCGAAGCGATCACCGAGGACGCCGTCGAGTTCCGCCCCAATTACGATGGCGAGGACGAAGAGCCCGTTGTCCTGCCGTCCAACTTTCCCAACCTGCTGGCCAACGGCTCGAGCGGCATCGCCGTGGGCATGGCAACCAATATTCCCCCCCACAACGTCGCCGAATTGTGCGACGCCTGCCTGCACATCCTCTCCAATCCCGAAGCGACGGCCAAAGACCTGATCCGCTTCGTTCCCGGTCCCGATTTTCCCACCGGCGGCATTCTCGTGGACGATCCGGCGGCGACCGAACAGGCCTACACCACCGGCCGCGGCGGGTTCCGCGTGCGCGCCAAATGGGAGGTCGAGGACAGCGGGCGGGGCACCTACAACATCGTCATCACCGAAATCCCCTATGGCGTGCAGAAGTCCCGGCTGGTCGAAAAGATCGCAGAACTGCTGCTGGCCCGCCGCCTGCCGCTGCTCAAGGACGTGCGCGACGAAAGCGCCGAGGACATAAGGCTGGTGCTCGAGCCGCGCGCCCGCACCGTCGATTCCGTGTTGCTCATGGAGTCGATGTTCAAGCTGACCGAGCTCGAAAGCCGGTTCTCGCTGAACATGAACGTTTTGGACATGGGCCAGATTCCGCGCGTGATGAATCTTGCGCAGGTGCTCAAGGCGTGGCTCAATCACCGCAAGGACGTGCTGGTCCGCCGCTCGCGCTACCGCCTCGGTCAGATCGAGCACCGCCTCGAAGTGCTGGGCGGCTATCTCGTTGCCTATCTCAACCTCGACGAGGTGATCCGAATCATCCGCGAGGAGGATGAGCCCAAGGCCACGATGATGGCCAAATGGGACCTCTCGGACGTCCAGGCCGACGCCATCCTCAATATGCGCCTGCGCAGCCTGCACAAGCTCGAGGAAATCGAGATCCGTTCCGAGTTCGACAAGCTCAGCGAGGAAAAGACCCACATCGAGACAATTCTGGCGTCCGAGAAAAAGCAGTGGGGCGTCATCACCACCGAGATCGGTGAGCTGAAAAAATCCTACGGTCCCGATACAAAGCTCGGCCGTCGCCGCACCCAGTTCGCCGCCGCGCCCGAGACCGATCTTGCCGACATCGAAACCGCGATGATCGAGCGTGAGCCGATCACCGTGATCCTGTCGCAGAAGGGCTGGATTCGCGCGCTCAAGGGCCACAATAACGATGCCTCGGCCCAGACCTTCAAGTCCGACGACAGGCTCAAGCTGGCGCTGACGTGTGAGACGACCGACAAATTGCTCATGCTGACCACCGGCGGCAAGGTCTATACCCTGGGCGCCGACAGACTGCCCGGCGGGCGCGGCCATGGCGAGCCGGTCCGCATCATGGTCGATATCGAAGAGGGCCAGGATATCGTCGATCTGTTCGTTTACAAGCCCGGCACCAAACGCCTGATCGCTTCCGATATCGGCAACGGTTTCGTCGTCGCCGAGGACGATCTGATCGCCAACACCCGCAAGGGCAAGCAAGTGCTGAACGTCTCGGGCAAGGGCGAGGCCAAGCTTTGCGTGCGCGCCGAGGGCGATACGGTGGCCGTCATCGGCCAGAACCGCAAGCTTTTGGTCTTCCCTGCCGCCCAACTCCCCGAAATGAGCCGCGGCAAGGGCGTCAGGCTCCAGAAATACAAGGATGGCGGCATTTCAGATGCCAAGCTGTTCAATTCCGCCGATGGGCTGACCTGGACCGATTCCTCGGGCCGGAACTATTCGAAATCGATGGAAGAACTGCTCGACTGGATCGGCGACCGCGCCCAGGCCGGCCGTCAGCCCCCCACGGGCTTTCCGCGCAACAACAGGTTTGTGGGGTAGGGGATTGTAATTGTGCCTCACGGCAACCCCAGGCTGTCATCCCGGCCTTGAGCCGGGATCCAGTACACGCGGCACTTGCGGTTCTGCCTTCAGCGACACCCTTGGGGCTCTGAGCCTACTGGGTCCGGGGTCTTTGCCCGGGATGACGGGTGGGTGTGTGTTGGCGCTGCAGATGGACACGCAGCACAGGCCCTTGTGGAGAGGGGCTCGGCTGCTTCTACAACGCCCCCTCACCCTCAACCGAAAAATCCACGATGATCGGCAGGTGGTCGCTGCCGCTCGGTTCGCCGGTGCGCAGGTCGTGGATGGCGATGGCGCCGCGCGTCATCACATGGTCGATGGGCAGGATGGGGAACATCGCCCGCCAGTCGCGCAGATAGTACCAGAGCGTTGGGAAGGTCGGCAGATTGTAGGTGTGGCGCATCATCCCCGCAGCGCTTACGAACCCGCGCAGGGCATAGGACCAGGGCGTCGAGTTGAAATCCCCCACAAGGATCAGCGGCGGCTCGACCGTCGAAAGCGCCTCGCGCAGCGTTGCGAACTGCTCGGCCTGCCGGGTGACGGGGGCCGGCCAGTCATTATGGGTCGTGGCCAGCGAAAAGGCCGGACCGGCCTCGGTCTGGAAACGCACGATGATCCGCGCCGTGCGGTCGGTGCTCATGATCGAGGATGAGCAGGCATCCGCATCGAGCGGCTCGAACGGCAGCCGTGAATAGAGGCCCACAAACGCCCGCTCGCCGCCGGCGCAGTACTGGAAATGGGGATAGCGCTCGGTCAGGAGCGGATGAACCACGCTGCGCAGGCCGGGGCTGTATTCCTGCAGCGCCACGATGTCGGGATCGACCCCGGTGATGTTGGCAACGATCGCTTCCGGTTCCTCATTGCGCCCGAACACGTTGAAGGTCATCAGCCTGTAGGTCTGCTCTGCCTGCGCAACAGTGGTGCGGGTAACAAGGCCGGTGACCAGTTCGGGAATGTAGATGGCGCTCGAAGCCACGAACCCTGTCGCCGCGATACTCAGCGCCAGGGCGCGCAGGGCGCGGAAGCGCACAAAGACCGGACTGGCAACGAGCAGCGCCAGAAGTCCGAAAAACAGAACCGGCTGGATGTGGTTGAACAGATCCATGGCCGGGTAGATAAAGCCCAGCACCGCAACGATCGCCATGCCCGCCACAAGGCAGCACACCAACAGATAGCCTGCGGCAACCAGCGCGGCCAGTATCTTGCCTATGGAGCCCACCTATTCGGGTTCCGCGCCGGTCTCTGGGTCGAGGTCCACCCAGCCGCGCGAGCCGCGCTGCACCTCAAGGGGCTGGAAGGCGGCCTTGTAGGCCATTTTCGGGGAATCCTTGACCCAATATCCCAGATAGAGATAGCCACCGGCGACGCGGGCGCGGGCGATATGGTCGAGAATCATCATGGTGCCCAGGCCCCGCCGCGACAGCGCCGGATCGAAAAAGCTGTAGACCATGGAAAGCCCGTCGGGCAGGGGGTCGGTCAGCGCCACGGCGACAAGCTGGCCCGCCACCCCGTCCGGCCCGTCCTCGGCCAGCCGGTATTCGATGAGCACGGACTGGACGGGCGTGTCCTCGACCATGAACTCATAATCGAGATAGCTCATCTGGGTCATGCCGCCGCCATCGTGCCGCGCATCGAGATAGCGCTTGAACAGCCCGTATTGCTCGGCTGAAACGATGGGCGCCACCATTTCGGCCACGATATCGGAATTTTGCTTGAGATTGCGCCGGTGGCGGGTGGCCGGGAAAAAATCGACTGCGCGCACACGCACCGACTGGCAGGCGTCGCAATCGAGACATGCCGGGCGGTAGATCAGGTTTTGCGAGCGCCGGAACCCGTGATCGGACAACAAATGATGCATCGCCGCGGCGCGCCGGCCGGACAGGTGCGTAAAGAGCTTACGTTCCTGCCTGCCCTCGAGATAGGGGCAGGGCGAAGGGGCTGTCAGAAAGAACTGCGCGCTTTCCGGCGTATGGTCCATGAGGGTACTCGCTTGGCCCGCAGGGGTGTCCGACGCCACTCGATGAGCAGCGGCAAACCGAAAATTTCAAGCCGTTCAACCCTTTTTCAGAAAAACGAACGGCTCGGATTCAATAGTAATCGCACCGAACCCGCTGTGCAACGCGACAAATCTCAAAAGCGGTGCCGGCGGGAGCCGGACACCGCTTTTTGCGGATCGAAAGCGCGATGAAAGAGCCCTATTGGGCGGCGTCGCCCGCACGGGCGTAGGCCTGCCAGTGCCGCACCATGGGCGAGCGACGGACCATCATGGTGCCCAGCACCAGATCGTGCAGCAATTGGCGGCGCGGTGTGAACAGCCCGATCAGAACGATAAACGGGGTCAGGATGGAACACGAAATCCAGAAAAGCACGACATGGATCATCGCCATCCACCCGTCCAGCGTCGTCTCCCGCGTCGGGGTGAGCACGATATCGGTGGCCCGCATGCCCAGCGTGGCCCGAGAAGCCGAACCCAGCGTCACCGCGTAATAGACAACAAAGGTCAACGGAACGATCAGCGGAATGGACAGCCAGGTCAGCCCGAACGTGAAAATGCCCAGAATGCCGGCAACCAGAGTGACGATAAGGATCGCCGCGCCCATGATGACGCAGTCGATCAGAAACGCCATAACCCGACGCGTCAGAATCCCGTCGAACAATTCGGGCGACGTGTTGGGATTGGGAAGGTCGTGGCGCAGCATGCGCCCCAGAAAATCGGTTGCCAACGGTCAGTGCTCCTCAAGTTGAGAATTATGTTGGTACAATCGGCGTCGATGACAAGACCACGGCCACGATTTCCCGGATCAATAGGGCAATCGTTCGCCGGTCCGGTCGAAAAATTGCCCGGACTCCGATGGGGTCAATGTATCGAGGCCCGCAAGGATCGCTCCGGCGGCGTCCTCGGGCTGTTGCACGTCGAGGCCCGACCGGGAGAACGGCCGCGAAAGCGGCGTATCGACGGTTCCCGGATGCATGGCGACCAGAACGGCGTCTCGATGGGTTCGCGCCAATTCGATGGCACAGGTGCGCACGATCTGGTTGAGCGCGGCCTTGGATGCCCGATAGCTGTGCCAGCCCCCCAGCCTGTTGTCAGAAATGCTGCCCACCCTGGCCGAAAGCGCCATGACCACCGAACGCCCCGAACGGGGCAGGAGCGGCAGGACGTGCTTTAGGACAAGGGCCGGGCCGATGGTGTTGACGGCGAACGCCTGCGCAAGCGCCTCGCCGCTCAAGTGCCTGTTGGCCTTTTCGGGCCCGATGGCGCCGTGATGCAGAAAGCCGGTTGCAAGGATCACCAGCCGCAGCACGCCACGGCCGGCAACCGCGTCCATGGCCGATACGATCGAGGCCTCATCGGTGATGTCGATGGCCGGGCTGCTGGACCGCGACAGGCCGGTGACCAGATCGTAGCGTCCCGAGGCGCGAACCTGTTCGACGAGCGCGCGCCCGATCCCGCCTGTCGAACCGATGATGAGGGCTTGCGTGGCTTCGGTCATGGCGTTTTATACGCGCCCGGACGCCAGCCCGATCACCGGCCGTGCTTTCAGCGCGCGCTACTCAGCGGGCCGCACACTGAACGGCCGCAACTCGGCAAGCGCCTGCCGGGTGACCACCGTCGCCCCCTGAAGTGCCAGAATGCCCATGATCGAGGCGACCAGAACGTCCGGCCAGCCCGTGCCGGTCCCGAACACGCCAAGCGCGGCCAGCAGCACGGCGATATTGCTCACCACGTCATTGCGCGTGCAGATCCACGCCGAGCGCATATTGCTGTCACCCTCGCGAAAGCGCCACAGCAGGCCAAAGCTCGCTCCATTGGCCACAAGCGCGCTGAACCCTACGATGCCCATCGTATAGGCATGGGGCGTTGCCCCGGTCACCATGTTCCACCCGGCAACCCCCAGCACCCAAATCCCGAATGCGCCCATGGTCAACGCCTTGGCCAGCGATGCCCGGGCGCGGATGTGCAGGGCGTGCCCCACCACGAAAAGGCTGATGCCGTAATTGGCCGCATCGCCGAGGAAATCGACCGCGTCGGCCTGCAACGATGCCGAGCGCGAGGCGATGCCGGCGCCGATTTCGACAACGAACATCACGGCATTGATCGCCAGCACGGCCCACAGGACGCGGCGATAAATTGTGTCGGCCTGTGCTCTCGCCGCTTGATCCGCATCGTTATGGTTGCAGCACGATCCGCTCATGGGAGCCCCTTTCAATTGATCTCGCGCCGATGCTAAAATCTCCAGCGACTAGAGGAGCAAGCGTGAAATGAAAGATTTCCCGATTGGCGAAGCGGCCCGGCGCAGCGGGGTCAAGGTCCCCACCATCCGCTATTACGAGCAGATTGGCCTGCTGCCCGAGCCGGTCCGCACGGCGGGCAATCGGCGCCTTTACGACGAGGAGAGCGTGCGCCGGCTGTTCTTCATCCTCCATGCCCGCCAGCTCGGCTTCGAGATCGAGGCCATCCGCGCCATGCTGGGCCTGCAGGACAACCCCGACCAATCCTGCGCCCAGGTCGACGCCATCGCCTCGGGCCGCCTTGCCGAAATCGAACTGCGCATTTCGCGGCTGACAGCGCTGAAGGCCGAACTGTCCACCATGCTCGACCAATGCCGGCAGGGCCGGATCGCCCAGTGCCGCGTTATTGAGACACTGTCGGCACCGCCGGGTTAGGGGAGAGGGGCGTGATGGTGGTGATGCGGCCGGTTGTGGAAATAGGAGGCTTGGGGGCGGCATGGACGGGCAGGGCGCGACCGATGCGGTCATTGCGAGACAAATGGCGTGGTTTCTCGTCCGAGGGCAATCAACTGTCGCACTCGGCAGCTAGGACTGAGAGTGTTTCTTGTTGCGACGCGATATAGCACGTTGCAGCATCATCAATTCAACACAGGGCATGACCATGATATTTCTTAAAGCTGCGGGCCTGGGGGTGCTGCTCTTTCTATCGTCGGCTGCGGCCCCTTTATCGAACGAGATTGAAAGCCGAATGATCTCCAATGGCGACCACAGGCTCGCCTTCAACATCATTCCAGGCGCAGATCCGGTAATTGTCCTCGATGCTGGTGGCGGCAACGATTCGTCTTATTGGACGGGCTTTGCGCTCGATCTGGCAGAGCGCACCGGGTCAAAAGTGATTACCTATGATCGGGCCGGCATGGGCGCGAGCGATGAAGTGCCGGGACCTTGGGACCTCGACGCTGCAACCGACGATCTGGAGACTGGGCTCCGCGAGCTTGGGGCGACCCGGGACGTGGTTCTGGTTTCCCACTCGATCGCCGGTGAAATCGCCACATTCCTGACCATTCAGCAGCCGTCCTGGTTCAAGGGTGTCGTCATGGTGGACGCCAATGTGCCTGACTTCTACACCGTTGACATGGTCGCGGCCCTATCCGCTGAATACACTCCAATGATCGCCGAGCTTGAGGATGCCCCGTCTACCCCAGCAAATCGGCAACTGATTGCTGTGGCTCAATCTTTTGAGGAGGTCTCGCGCGCCTTCCACAGGGCAGTTTGGCCAGTTTCGGTCCCGGTCGTCGTCATTGGGGCGGAGGAGACTCCGTTCGGCGAAGCGGGTCCCGTGGCCGATGCATGGCGAGCTGCCCACCAGAGTTTTACAACTGGCGCGCCGAACCGCAAATATGTGCTCGCGGAGCAGAGCGCTCACGAGACGATTGTTATCGACAGCCCAGACATTATTCGCCAGGCGATCTCCGACATAGTCGAAGGCGGGCATTGAGCCTGCCAAGGGCGGCGACCGCGTTTTTCTGGCGCGGTTGATCGGGAGGCGGACGGTCCGCGACCCACCCCGGGTCCTACCGGTTGATCTTCCGGGCCATGTCCAGCGCGAAATAGGTGAGGATGCCCGAGCAGCCGGCGCGTTTGAAGGCCATAAGGCTTTCGGCCATCGCGGCCTCGCGGTCCAGAATGCCGGCCTGCGCCGCGTGGGCGATCATCGCGTATTCGCCTGAGATCTGGTAGGCGAACACCGGCACGTCGAAGCGGTCCTTGAGCATGCGGCAGATGTCGAGATAGAGCATGCCGGGCTTGACCATGATCCAGTCGGCGCCTTCGGCCAGATCCTGCTCGACCTCGCGGATGGCGTCTTCGGCATTGGCCGGGTCCATCTGGTAGGAGAGCTTAGTGCCCTTGAGCCGGGCGCCCGACCCCACAGCGTCGCGGAACGGGCCATAGAACGCCGAGGCGTATTTGGCGGCATAGGAAAGGACTATGGTCTTTTCGAAACCCTCATCGTCGAGCGCTGCGCGGATCGCCCCGATGCGCCCGTCCATCATGTCGGAGGGCGCGATCACGTCGGCCCCGGACTGCGCCTGAACCAGCGCCTGCTTGACGAGGATGGAAACGGTCTCGTCGTTGAGGATTTCCTCGCCCGCCATCACCCCGTCATGGCCGTGGCTGGTGTAAGGATCGAGCGCCACATCGGCCACCAGCCCGATGTCGGGCACCGCGTCCTTGATGGCTGAAAGCGTGCGGCACACCAGATTGTCGCGATTGGTCGCTTCGATGCCGTCCTCGGTGCGTTTGGAAGGATCGGTGTTGGGAAACAGCGCCATGGCCGGAATGCCTTCGGCATGCGCAGCCCTGGCCGCCTCGACCGCCAGATCGATGCTCAAGCGCTCCACCCCCGGCATGGTCGCAACCGGCTGGCGCTCGTTTTGCCCTTCAATCACAAAGATCGGCCAGATCAGATCGGCAGGGGTCAGCACGTTCTCGGCCACAAGGCTGCGGCTCCAGCCCGCCATGCGCGGCCTGCGCAACCGCCGGCCGCCGAGAAAGTCCATGTCGTGCTTTTCAAAACTCATCGATCCGTCCAGTCTTCATAGTGTCGATCCGCTCAATATCAGCCTGCAATCGCCGCGCAAAGGGACCAGACGACGCGGGAGGGTCAATCATAACTTGTCCCGTCCGCCCAAATCACGTTAGCTCAGGCTGACCGGGGAATGTTCCATGGATTTCAGAAACGAACCGCTCGGGCTGGTTGCCCGCATACTGGCGCTGCTCAGCCTGTTCATCGGGCTCGGCGACGCGGCGCGTCTGCTCGGTCTGGGGAGCGGATCGGCAAGTCCCGTCGTCCTCATGGGAACCATGGGCTTCGTGCTGCTCTCGGCGCTGACGCTGATGCGCCTGTTCGCCTCAGTCGGCTTGTGGATACAATCGTCATGGGGCGCCATCGTGCTCGCCGCCTCGCTGGTCATCGAGATCGGCTTTTATCTGGCGGGCAGCAATTGGGTTAGTTTGGGTTTGTGGAGTTTTATCTTCAAACTTGGGGTCATGCTGGCAACTTTTGCCCTTTTGGCGCTCGCCCAGCTTTGGGTGCAAAGACAGCTGGCCGATTAGGAACGGGCGTTGCCCGTCGGGCGATGGACAGCCGTCCGGGTGTCCGGTGGGCGTCACGCCATCCGGGGCTTTGCCTTCGTAACGAGCCGTAAAGGTTACAGTTTTCGATACGGGTGTAAGGAACTGAAAACCAAAAAAACTCAAGTTTCCCCGTAAGATAACATTAAGGCTGTCTCTTAAACCGATCTTATCGGCAGCCCGCTAGATTGCCCTCACAGACGCGAAAAATCGCGCTAAAAAATTACAGTGAGGCAGAACCAATGGCTAACAATCTTTCCGCTGCAAAGGCCGATGAACCCAGGAGCCTGAAACCGCTCTATCTCGAGGCCGTATCCCGCGTCGAACGCCTGCACCGCCGGCTCCTCGACCTGGTCAAGGACGAGTTCGACCGCATGGGATGGGACGACATCAACCCGGTCCAGGCTCTCTTGATGTTCAACATCGGCGACAGCGAATTGACAGCCGGCGAACTTCGCACCCGGGGCTATTATCTGGGCTCGAATGTCTCGTACAACCTCAAGAAACTGGTCGATACCGGCTATATCTTCCAGGAACGCTCCAAGACCGACCGCCGCTCGGTGCGCATCCGCCTCACGCCCAAGGGGGAAGAGGTCGCCGAGGTGATCGACGAACTCTACGACCGCCACCTCAACTCGATCGAAAAGGTCGGTGGACTGGGCGAATCGGACTTTTCCGGGCTCAACACCGCCCTCTCGCGCCTCGAGCGTTTCTGGGTCGATCAGATCCTCTACAAGCTCTAGACATCCTTTATTGTGGCTTTGCCGCCACACTGACATGGCAAACGCCGGCTCCAGGGCCGGCGTTTCTCATTTGCGCCGCAAACTCTTTCTAGCTGGCGGTTGTCGATATATGACGCTTTCCGGATTTTCCGTTGGACAGCTTAGCCAGCTGCAAGGTGGTCAAAGTCCGGTGAGCGGCGTTGTGGTCTTGCGCGCCATCGGGCAAAAGGACCGCTCGGCTTCCCGGCTCTCTCGATAGGTGAACTTACGCGATGCGCGACTTAAAAGGAAAACTCAATCGGCGTTCGGTCGTGACGGGTCTGTCCGCCCTTGCGGCGACGGCGGCTTTTCCGATGCCCGCTCTGTCTCAATCGCTCTTCGGCGGCGGCCGCAAGGTGGTGACGCAGGAACAGCTGGAGCTCAATTCCAGCACGGCCATGAACGCCATTGGCGGAACCGATCCGATCATTTCGGTCGATACCGAATACAATCTGCAGCGTGTTGCCGAGTATTACGAGCGCCTCAACGCCATCGGCGGCTGGCCCGACATGCCTGAATCGATTTTCCGGCTCGGTCTGGGATCGGATCGCGCTCCGGTGCGCGATCTACGGACCTATCTGGCACACACCGGCGACCTGCCGCGCGACACGCCTTTGTCGGACGAGTTCGACGCCCAACTGGACGGCGCGGTTCGCGGCTTTCAGGCACGGCACGGCCTGCAGATCAACGGCATGGTCGACGAATACACCTATTGGGCCATGAAGGTTCCGGCCTCGACCCGCCTCAACCAGATCAAGCTCAACATCGAGCGCGTGCGCGGCCTGGAAGGCAAGCTCGAGGACCGTTACGTCAACGTCAACATTCCCGCTGCCGCCATCGAGGCCACCGAGGGCGGGCAGGTGGCGCGCCGGCATACGGCCGTGGTCGGCAAGATCGACCGCCAGACCCCGATCCTGCGCAGCCGCATCCACCAGATCAATTTCAATCCTTTCTGGACGGTGCCGGTCTCGATCATTCGCCGCGACATCATCGGGCTGGTCAACGACAACCCCAATTACCTCGACGAGTACTCGATCCGCATCCTCGATGGCAGCGGCAACGAGGTGCCCCAGAGCGCGATCGACTGGTCGACCGAAGAGGCCACGAACTATACGTTCCGGCAGGATCCGGGGGCCCAGAACTCGATGGGCCACGTCAAGATCAACTTCCACAACCCGCACGCCGTCTATCTTCACGATACGCCCCAGCAGGGCTTGTTCGCGGAAAATGCACGGTTCCATTCCTCGGGCTGCGTTCGCGTCGCCAACGTCGCCGAGTTCGTTGCCTGGATCCTGCGCGATTCCGGGTACGACATCATTGATGTGAACGCCAACTTCGCCTCCGGTGAGCGGATCGATGCCGCCGTGTCCAATCCCGTGCCGATCTTCATGACCTATTTTACCGCTTGGGCGAACCGGAACGGCGTCGTAAGCTTCCGCGACGACGTTTACGAGTACGACGCTCAGGGCAAGGTCGATTTCCCCGAAATCAGTGCCTGACCGGGCAACAGCGGGGATTTTTGATATGGGGGCAGGCCGCGAGGTGCTTTTCGAGTTCCGTCAGGCCGGTCCCCAGATCCGCGTCGCCGCCATCGATGTCGAGACCGGCATCGAGGTCGTGGCCATAGCGCCAACCACGGCCACCGAAGCTCAGATGAAGAACCTCGCGCTCGCCAAGCTGCGCCGCCGGATCGAACGAGAGGACCCGCAGGCGCGTTAGGCCCGATCTGTGCTTGGAATCGCAGGAGCCTCCGTGCTATGCGGATCGCGCTTGCTTGCCACCAGCATCTTTCCGCAACAGGTCGAGGGCCCGCCCATGAGCGCCACCGCAACAGCACCGCTTTTTCCCGATTTCTTCACGCGCACCATTGCCGATCACGATCCGGTGGTTGCCAAGGCGATTGCCGACGAACTCGGCCGCCAGCAGCACGAGATCGAGTTGATCGCGTCGGAAAACATCGTGTCCAGGGCCGTGCTCGAGGCGCAGGGCTCGGTGATGACCAACAAATATGCAGAAGGCTATCCGGGGCGGCGCTATTATGGCGGCTGCCAGTTTGTCGATGTGGTCGAGCAACTCGCCATCGACCGCGCCAAGGAACTGTTCGGCTGCGAATTCGCAAACGTTCAGCCCAATTCAGGCTCGCAGGCCAATCAGGGTGTCTATCAGGCATTGCTCCAGCCCGGCGATACCATTTTGGGCATGAGCCTCGACGCTGGCGGGCACCTGACCCACGGCGCCAAGCCCAACCAGTCGGGAAAATGGTTCAACGCCATCCAGTACGGCGTGCGCCAGCAGGACGGGCGCGTGGACATGGACCAGGTGCGCCAGCTGGCCCATGAACATCAGCCCAAGATGATCGTGGCGGGCTTTTCGGCCTATTCGCGCATTCTCGACTGGGCGGCATTCCGCGCGATTGCCGATGAGGTGGGCGCATATCTGTTCGTCGATATGGCGCATGTGGCAGGCCTTGTCGCGGCCGGCGTCTATCCCAACCCGTTCCCGCACGCCCATGTGGCGACGACAACGACCCACAAGACGCTGCGCGGGCCGCGCGGCGGGCTGATCCTCACCAATGACGAAGCCATTGCCAAGAAGGTCAATTCGGCCATCTTCCCCGGTATCCAGGGCGGGCCGCTGATGCATGTCATCGCCGGCAAGGCCGTGGCCTTTGGCGAAGCGCTGACACCGGAATTTGCGGCCTACGCCCGCCAGGTCGTGGACAATGCGCAGGTGCTGGCCGAAACGCTGGTCAAGGGCGGTCTGGAAATCGCCACGGGCGGCACCGACAACCATCTGATGCTGGTCGATCTGCGGCCCAAATCGGTGACCGGCAAGGCGACGGAAGCGGCTCTCGAGCGCGCCAACATCACCTGCAACAAGAATGCCGTGCCCTTCGACCCTGAAAAACCCGCGATCACCTCGGGCGTCCGCGTCGGCACCCCGGCGGCGACCTCGCGCGGCTTTGGCGTCGAGGAATTCCGGCTGGTCGGCGCGTTCATGGTCGAAGTGGTTGATGGCCTTGCCGCCAACGGCGAGGAAAACAACGGGGCCGTCGAAGCCCAGGTCAAGGAAAAGGTCCTTGAGCTGACCGCCAGATTCCCCATTTACGGATAAGCCCATGCGCTGCCCCTATTGCGGGAACGATGACACGCAGGTCAAGGATTCCCGGCCGACCGAGGACTCCAACGCCATCCGCCGCCGCCGCGTCTGCAACGGCTGCGGCGGCCGGTTCACCACATTCGAGCGCGTGCAGTTGCGCGATCTGATCGTGGTCAAGAAATCGGGCCGCAAGGTTCCTTTCGACCGCGAAAAGCTGGCGCGTTCGGTCAACACCGCTTTACGCAAACGTCAGGTCGACCCGGAGACCGCCGAGCGGATGATTTCGGGCATCGTGCGCCAGCTCGAAAGCGTGGGCGACGTCGAAGTGACCTCCGATCAGATTGGCGAATACGTCATGGAAGGGCTCAAGGGCCTGGACGACGTGGCCTTTGTGCGCTTCGCCTCGGTCTACAAGAATTTCTCCAGCGCCGACGATTTCCAGTCTTTTCTGACCGAAATGGGCGGTGACGATCCCGAGGATCGGGGGTGAGTGACCAGGAGCGCTTTGGGCAAAAGGGGACACCACTTTTGCGGTTCGAAAGCGCGACCAGACCAAAATTGAGATCATTGTCGTGGACGTGACTCGTCGCAATGAGATCATGCCGGCCGATCTGCGCTGGCTCGAAGCCGCCGCCCGCATCGCGATGCCGTATCGCGGAACCACGGCGGAAAATCCCACAGTCGGGGCCATCGTGGTTTCTCCTGACGGCAGGGTGCTGGGGCGCGGTGTGACCGCCACCGGCGGCAGACCGCACGCCGAACCCCCCGCGCTTGCCATGGCCGGGCAGGGGGCAAGGGGCGCGACGCTCTACGTCACACTCGAACCCTGCAATCACTGGGGCAAGACCCCGCCCTGCGTCGATGCCGTGCTCGAATCCGGCGTCGTCCGGGTTGTATGCGGCGCATCCGACCCCGATCCCCGCACCGGGGGCCAGAGTATCGCCAAAATGCGCGGCGCCGGGATCGAGGTCGTTTTCGGGGACAATTTGCGATCCATCGAAAGGCTGCACGAGGGCTTTTTCTCGCGTGTCCGGCGTGGGCGGCCATTCGTTGCCGCCAAGCTGGCCGTGTCGCGCGACGGCATGATCGGGCGCACCGAACGCGGCAATGTGGCGATAACCGGCGAAGAGGCACGGCGCTGGGCGCATATGCAAAGGGCGGTGTCCGACGCGATAATGGTCGGCGCGGCAACGGCGCGGCTGGACGATCCAAGGCTCAATGTCCGGCTGGCCGGGTTGGAGGGCAGGGCGCCGCTGCGGGTCTTGGTCGCGGGGCGATCCCAATTGCCCCAAAGCCTGAATCAGTTTGCCGTCTCTACGGCCCAACAAACTGTAATCATTGCAGAAAAGACGCGCCTTGAATCATTTTCTCAACATGCGGAAATGCTTGGCGTTGCCGGCAAGGCGGGCAGGCCGGACCTTGATGAAGGCTTGCAGGCACTGGCCAGAAGAGGCATCGGCAGCGTGCTTGTCGAAGGCGGGGCCGGGCTCAACGATGCTCTGCTCGATGCCGGGCTGATCGACCGGTTTCATTTGCTCCAAAGCGATGTGGAGATCGGTGCGAACGGTGTCGGGGCCACTGTTCACTCATCTCTGCCGGAGCGTTTGGCCGAACTGGGCTTTAGCGTGGTTGAAAGCCGGCCGCTGGGGTGCGATATGCTCACCACATTCGAGAAAGTCTGGTCCCATGTTTACCGGCATTATCACCGACATCGGCACGCTTTTGGCGGTCGAAGACCGCAATGACGGGCGCAAGCTGCGTATCGGCACGCGCTATGACCCCCAGACCATAGATCTGGGGGCCTCGATCATGTGCGAAGGCATCTGCCTGACCGTGACCGACAAAGGGAGCGAAGCCGGCCAGAACTGGTTTGACGTGTTCGCGGCCCGTGAGACGCTCGATGTGACGCGTTTGGGCGGCTGGGCCGAGGGACGGCGCATCAACCTCGAACGGTCGCTCAAGGTCGGGGACGAGCTTGGCGGACATATCGTTTCCGGTCATGTGGACGGGCTGGCGACGATCGTGGAGCGTAGGGATACCGGCGACCAGATCACCTTTACCTTGCAGGCGCCGGACGATCTGTCCCATTTCATCGCCAAAAAGGGCGGTGTGGCGCTCAACGGCACCTCGCTGACCGTCAATTGGGTGGACGGCAACCGTTTTTCGGTCCATCTGATCCCGCACACCCTTTCCGCGACAAACTGGCCCGACTATGGCGAGGGCGACGCGGTAAATCTTGAAGTTGACCTGATGGCGCGCTATGCCGCGCGCCTCATGGAGAAATCCCAATAAAATTGGCGTAGCGCCGGACGACCGATGGCGCAGCGCATTTTTGAACCCGACAGGATTAGATGATGGCCAGTTCTGGCGACATTTTCGCGATTGCGCCCGGCTCGGCCGAAGGCCAGCATTACCTCATCATTGAGGCCCGCTTTTATACCGAACTCGCCGACGCACTGCTTGAAGGCGCGACGACGGCCTTTGAGAAGGCCGGCGCGACCTACGAGGTGCTGACCGTTCCCGGCGCGCTGGAAATCCCCGCTGCGATTGCCATGGCGTCTGAACTCAAGGGCGACGAATATGATGGCTATGTGGCGCTCGGCTGCGTCATCCGGGGCGAGACAACCCATTACGAGATCGTCTCGGGAGAAAGCGCGCGGGCGCTGATGGATCTCTCGGTCGCCGACGGGATCGCGCTGGGCAATGGCATTCTGACCGTCGAAAATGAAGCGCAGGCCTGGGCACGCGCCAGGGTCTCCGATCAGAACAAGGGCGGCGGCGCGGCTGTTGCCGCCATGACCATGGCGGCGCTGCGTGCGCTGCTGATGGAGGATTGATCGATGGCCGACCAGAACGAGCCTAGGCCTGCAAATCAGCGCGGATCGGCCCGCCTCGCCGCCGTTCAGGCCCTCTATCAGATGGATGTGGGCGAACAGACGCTGGAAGAGACGCTCAGTCAGTTCGAAAGCTTCCGGCTGGGGCGCGAACTGGAGGGCGAGCAGTATCTGCCCGCCGATGCCGATTATTTCCGCCACATCGTGCGCGGGGTCGTCGCCAATCAGGTCAAACTCGATCCGGTCATCAACACGGCCCTGCAGAGGGGCTGGCCCATGACCCGCATCGACGCGACGCTTCGGGCGCTTCTGCGCGCCGGGGTGTTCGAACTCACCATGCGCAAGGACATCCCCTTCAAGGTGGTGATCCGCGAATATGTGGACGTCGCCAACGCCTTTTACGAGGACGAAGTGCCCGGCATGGTCAATGGCGTGCTCGACGCCGTGGCGCGAAAATATTCCGAGGGCTATGGTGGCGGCGAAAACCCCAACGCCTGAGTCCTGAAAGCATCGCCATGGCCAGTATGCGCAACATCTTCCTTCTTTCCGGTGCGCAGGCCATCGCGGGGTCTTCACAGGGCATGGTAATGGCGGTCGGTGCTCTGGCCGGCGCCTATCTCGCCTTCGATCCCGCCTTTGCAACACTGCCGACCACGGCGATGATTCTCGGCGTTGCACTGATGGCCGGGCCGGCGGCCCTCGCACTGCATCGGCTGGGCCGCACGCGCGGCTTCCTGCTCGGGGCCGCAATTGCCGGGTGTGGTGGCCTTTTGGCCGCCCTTGGCATCTATCTCGACAGCTTCCCGATCTTTTCGGCCTCGATGCTGCTGATTGGCGCTGCGGGAGCCTTCGGCCAGCAATATCGCTTCGCGGCCGCCGACAGCGTTCCTGAAAGCGCCAAGGCGCGTGCCGTGTCCTGGGTGCTCTTCGGCGGGGTGCTGGCGGGTTTCCTCGGCCCACGGCTGGCTTCAATAACCTCCGAAGCCATACCTGACGCCCTTTATGCCGGCTCGTTCATTGCGCTGGCGGGCCTGTCGCTCGTATCCATGCTGCTTCTCAGCTTTACGCGCTTGCCGAAAGGCGAGGCCAAACGGCCCGTATCCGAGCAGGGGCGCCCGCTCAAAGCCATGATCCGGACCCCGGCGGTGTTCGTGCCGGTGCTGACGGGCATGGCGAGTTTTTCGCTCATGACCTTTGTCATGGTCGCCGCGCCGCTCGCCATGGTGCATCTGTGCGGGCACGCGCCCGCCGATGCGGCCAACGCCATTCAGTGGCATATCGTGGCCATGTTTGCGCCCAGCTTTGTCACCGGCGAAATCATCAAGCGCATCGGGACCCACCTGACAGTAGCAATCGGCATGCTGCTGATTATTTTCAGCGTGGGCACCGCGCTCATGGGCACCACCACGTTCCATTTCGATCTCGGACTGGTGTTGCTCGGGATGGGCTGGAATTTCGGTTTTATAGGCTCGACGGTGCTGCTGACCAAAAGCTACCGGCCTGAAGAGGGGGCCAAGGTTCAGGCGCTCAACGAACAACTGGTGTTCGGCTCGAACGCCATAGGCTCGATCGGCGCCGGGCTGGCGCTGAACTTTTTCGGCTGGGAAGCGGTCAACCTGATAGCGCTGCCGATCGCGGTTTCGGCCATTCTGCTTTTGGGCTGGGACGATCTGCGCACCCGCCGCATCGGCCGGCAGGCGCTGGCCTCAGATTGAGGCCAGCAGCGATTCCACGAAGTTGCGGTCTTCGCCGAACGATCCGGTGCGGCGCTGCTCGATGGCAAAGGCCCGACCGTCCTCAAGCGAATAGAGCGCGCGGTCGGTAACCCGCCCGTCGGCACCGAAATAGACGGCCAGCACCGTGCGCTCCTGAATGCTGGTCAGGCCGAACGCCGTCTGGGTGACTTTCGTCTCGACGTAATACCAGGCCGTTTCGCCACCAAAGGTGCTGGTCGTCTGTGGCGATCCGAGAACGATGCGGACGAAGTCCTGGCTCGAGCCCGGTCGGACCTGGGTGATGGCATCGTCGGGCAGCACATAGCCCTGGGTACGTTGGGAAACCAATCCGGTTCCCGAACAGGCCGACAGGGTCAGGCCAAGGGCAATTGCCGCGGCAATAGGGGACAGGCGGACAAGGGCGGGACGCAGGGTCATGAATTGACTTTCCTCAGCTCTCTCGACTATAGCCTCGCGACAAAGCGCCAGGGATTTTGGTGTTGTTTAGCCGTCCGGGCACGACTCTGGCAAGCCGCCAATCGAATTGAGCATGCGACCGGCCAGCTTTTCTCGTTGTGAGACCCCAAGAAATGATCCTGTCCTTATTTCGCAAGCCCAAGCTCTCCGAGCCCGTCTATGCCGTCTATAATGCCATTGTGGCGCAATCCCGGCGCGAGATTTTCTATGCACAATGGGGCGTGGCCGACACGCTGACCGGCCGGTTCGACATGATCAGCCTGCACGCGGCCCTCGTTTTCCGGCGTTTGCGCTCGAGCGAACGGCAAAGCAGGGATTTTTCCCAGAACGTGTTCGACTGCTTTTTCCATGACATGGATCGTTCGCTGCGTGAAATGGGGGTGGGCGATCTTTCCGTCGGCAAGCGGATCGAAAAGATGGGGAGCCTGTTTTACGGCATGCTGTCCAATCTCTCCTCGATTCTGGATTCGGGGGATCGGGCGCGGCTCATCGATTTTGTGTCCCGGAATTTTCACGACGGTGCAACCCATCCGCAGACCGAGCGGTTTGCCGATTATATTCTGGAGTGCGACCAGACGCTCAAATCCCAACCTGTCGGGCAGATCATGGCCGGCAGCGTGACGTTCGGAGACCCCAAATGAGCCAACGCCCCGATGAATTCGATCTCGACGCCAAGGTCAGGATCGACAAGATCCCGGCAGCCGGCCGGATCGTTTCCATCCAGACCGATGCCGAACAGCGGGCGGTGCTGGCCGACCGACTCAAGGTGAGCGAGGTCACGGCATTTTCCGCCGAGGTCACAGCGACCCGGTTTCGCGGCGGCATCCAGGCCAAGGGCCATGTCAATGGCACTGTGGTCCAGCCTTGCGTTGTGAGCGGCGATCCGGTGACCCAACAGATCAGCGAGCCGATCGATCGGGTTTTTCTGCCCGGTCACGATGAGGCGAGCGAAGCGACCGCCGGTGCCGAAATCTTCGTCAATCTCGAGGACGACGATCTCCCCGATTATTTCGAGGGCGATGAAATCGATCTGGCCGATCTGGTTCTTGAAGTCTTCGCGCTCGCTATCGATCTTTACCCGCGCAAGCCCGGCGCCGAACTGACCGACGATCTGACGGGCGACGATCCGGCCGAACTCTCTCCGTTTGCCGCGCTCAAGGCGCTCAAGAAGGATTGACGGGCTTGCATGGCGGGCTCCAATGACTATGGTGAGCGCCGATTTTCGGGAACGTTTCAAGGCAGGCAATGACTGAAACCATAACGATCTCCGTCGACGCAATGGGCGGGGACAACGCGCCGCGTGCTCCGCTGCATGGCGCCAAATTGCTGCTTCGCGAACATCCCGATGCACGGTTTATTTTTCACGGGCGCGAGGAGGTTCTGACCCCTCTGCTCGAAGAATTTTCAGAACTCAAAGCCGTCTCGCAGATCCGGCACAGCGAAAACGTCATCACCATGGATGACAAGCCCAGCCAGGCGCTGCGCAAGGGCAGGGGCACCTCCTCGATGTGGGCGACCATCCAGTCGGTCAAGGACGGAGAGGCCGACGTGGCGATCTCGGGCGGCAATACCGGCGCGCTGATGGCCATGGCGACCTTCTGTCTGCGCACCATGGAAGGCATTTCCCGCCCGGCGATTTCGGCGATCTGGCCGACACTTCGCTCCGACATCGTCGTGCTCGACGTGGGCGCGACCATCGGGGCCGACGCCCAGCAACTGGTCGATTTCTCGATCCTGGGCTCGGCGCTGGCCCGCGCCCTGTTCGATATCGAAAGCCCCACCATCGGGCTTCTGAACGTCGGCGTCGAGGAGGCCAAGGGCAATGAATGGGTCAAGGATGCCGGCAAGATCCTTGCCGAGACCTCGGGTGCAGGATTTACCTACAAGGGGTTCGTCGAGGGCGACGATCTGGGCAAGGGCACCGTCGATGTGGTGGTCACCGAAGGGTTCACCGGCAATATCGCGCTCAAGACGGCCGAAGGCACCGCCCGGCAGGTCGGCACCTATCTGCGCAACGCCATGACCTCTTCGCTGATGAGCAAGATCGGCGCGGTGTTCGCGCGCGGCGCGCTCAATGCCATCCGCTCAAAGATGGACCCGCGCACCGTAAACGGGGGGGTTTTTCTCGGCCTCAATGGTGTCGTTATCAAGAGCCATGGTGGAACTGACGAGATCGGCTACAAAAGCGCACTCAGCGTCGCCTATGAAATGGCCCGCAACGATCTCCTCGCAAAGATCGGGGAAGGCATGAAACGCTTCCCTGCGCTGGCCCTGCCGGCAGAACCGTCCAATCTGGAGGCACCTTCCGCGTGACCAAAATCCAATCTGTTGTGCGTGGCGTTGGTGGCTATCTGCCGCAACGCGTTATGTCCAATGACGACCTGGCCAAAATCGTCGATACCTCGGACGAGTGGATCGTGCAGCGCACTGGCATCCGGCAGCGCCACATCGCCGCGGAAGGCGAATACACCTCCGATCTTGCCCTGGTTGCCGCGCAGCGTGCGCTCGAAAATGCCGGGATGGACGCCAGCGAGATCGATCTGATCGTCGTGGGCACAACGACCCCCGATCGCACCTTTCCGGCGACGGCGGCCATTCTGCAGCAAAAACTCGGCATTACCAAAGGCTCGGCCTTCGACGTGCAAGCCGTGTGCTCGGGCTTCGTGTTCGGCGTGGCGACGGCCGACAGTTATCTCAAGACAGGCATGGCCAAGCGGGCGCTGGTGATCGGCGCCGAAACCGCCTCGCGCATCCTCGACTGGAACGACCGAACCACCTGCGTGCTGTTCGGCGACGGGGCCGGGGCCATAATTCTCGAAGCGCAGGAGGCGGCCGATGACGCCCCGGAAAACGGCATCCTGGCCTCGAGCCTGCGCACCGATGGCAGTCACTGGGACAAGCTTTATGTCGATGGCGGTGTTTCGACCACCCAGTCGATCGGGCATCTGCGCATGGAGGGCCGCGAAGTGTTCAAGCACGCCGTGGGCATGATTTCCGACGTTATAGAAGAGGTTCTGGCCAAGACCGGCAAGACGACCGAAGATCTCGACTGGTTTGTTCCCCATCAGGCCAACAAGCGCATTATCGATGGCGCGGGCCGCAAGCTCGGCATTCCCGAAGCCAAGACCATCGTGACCGTGGACAAGCACGCCAACACCTCGGCTGCCTCCGTGCCACTGGCTCTGTGGGTGGCCAGCGAGGACGGACGAATCAAGAAAGGCGATCTGGTGATGATCGAAGCGATGGGCGGCGGGTTCACCTGGGGCGCCGCGCTCATTGTGTGGTAGGCGTTGACCCCGATCCAATTTGGGCGTTAAGTGGTTGAAATCTTGGGGGCTGTTGCGGGTCTCAATGAGATTGAGGGGAACACCATGTCGGGAAAAACAGTGACTCGCGCCGATCTGGCCGAGTCAGTCTATCAGTCCGTCGGCTTGTCGCGCACCGAATCGGCGGAACTTGTAGAGCGCGTCCTTCAGATCGTCAGCGACGCTCTGGCGTCGGGCGATAATGTGAAATTGTCGTCCTTTGGATCGTTTCAGGTCCGCTCGAAAAACGAGCGAATTGGCCGGAATCCCAAGACTGGCGAGGAGGTTCCGATCCTGCCCCGGCAGGTTCTTGTGTTCAAACCATCCAATGTCTTGAAATCCAAGATCAACAAATCTATGGTTCGATCTGGAAAATAACAACTTTTACCGGGGCACTTGCGTTGGACAAATCGCCAGACGCCTTCCGGACGATATCCGAAGCGGCAGACGAACTCGACCTACCTCAGCATGTGCTGCGTTTCTGGGAAACGCGGTTCACGCAGATCAAGCCACTCAAGCGTGGCGGTGGGCGGCGCTATTATCGCCCTGATGACGTTCAGCTGCTCAAGGGTATCCGCCACCTTCTCTATGACCAGGGTTTCACGATAAAGGGCGTCCAGCGCATCCTCAAGGAGCAGGGCGCCAGACATGTCGTGGCCATCGGCGAGACAGGGTCCATCCGTCCCATCGCACCCCAGCCTCATGTGGAACCGGCCGAAGCCGCCGACGCCGTCGAGTTCGTGGAAATCGAGGCCGGCCATACCCTGGCGGCACCGGTCGACAACGGAGAACAGCGAGGCCCCCAGGCGACAGGGTTATCCGACACGCAGCGCGAAGCCCTTGCCTCGGCGCTTGAATCTCTTGAGCAATGCCGCGTTCTGCTCGACAAGGCGCGCACTTAACGTTCCGAAAAATCAAAACCTGATTATAGCGATCAACTATGTTGACGCGGGTCGGCATGCTGGCTAATAACCTGATGTTTGCAGTCAGCATTGGCTGCACAACCGACCCTTAGCCAACGATTGGACTGTGATCGTGCATTCTTCAAACCATTTCCGGACCGCCACCGCGGCCCTTGCCCTTGCGGCTTCGCTCGCCCTCACCGCTGGAGCGTCCGCACAGGAAATCACGGCGCAACACGCCCAGGGCGAAACGGTCCTGCCGGGCATTCCCGAAAAAATCTTTGCCTATGACCTTGGGACCATCGACACACTTGCCGCCATCGGCGTTGAAGTCGACGGCGTACCCGATGCCAGCTTTCCCGACCATCTGAGCCAGTATCGCGACGCGCTCAAGATCGGCTCGCTGTTCGAGCCTGATTACGAACTCGTCAATGCCGAACAGCCCGACGCGATCTTTGTCGCCGGCCGCTCCTCGGCGGTCTATCCCCAGCTTTCCGAAATCGCGCCCACCCTGGACCTGTCGGTCGACTGGACCGATTTCCCGGCCACAATCAAGCAGCGCTCCGAAACGCTCGGGGAAATCTTTGGCAAACAGGCCGAAGTGGCCGAACTGATCGCCCAGGTCGATGCCAATATGGCAGCCGTGCAGGAAACCGCGCCCACCGTCGGCAACGCGCTGTTCATCAGCGTCAGCGGCGGCCGCATTTCCGCGTTCGGACCGGGATCGCGCTTTGGCTGGATCCATGACGATCTTGGCGTCGTGCCGGTCATCGAGGACGTCGAAGAAGCCACCCATGGTGAGGCTGTCTCCTTCGAATTCCTGCTCGAAACCGATCCCGACTGGCTGTTCGTGCTCGACCGTGACGCCGCTGTCGGTGCCGCCGATGGGGGCCAGCCGGCCCAGCAGGTGCTCGACAACGATCTGGTCCATCAGATGAAGGCCTGGCAGAACGACCGGGTGGTCTATGTCAATCCGGTGAACTTCTACATCGTCAATGGCGGTCTCTATACGCTCAATCAGATGGTCGTCGAAGTCGGCGAAGCCATCGGCGCTGACGTCCAATAACAGCAAAAACCCGCTGAACTGATCGGCGCACACCCCTTCGCCTGGGGTGTGCGCCGCACGATATCGGAGACCACACCGCCGGTGACACGCCTATTCCTCGCTGCAGCCTTCGTTCTGGCCCTCGCCGTCGTCAGCCTGTTCATCGGTGTCTCGAACGTCTCGCTCGCCACCCTGATGTCGGGAAGCGAGGATGGCCGGGCGCTGATGATCCTTCTCGTCAGCCGCATTCCGCGCACGCTGGCCCTCATCCTTTCGGGAATGGGGCTGGCCATTGCCGGCATGATCATGCAGATGCTGGCGCGAAACCGGTTTGTCGAGCCCTCGACCGCCGGCACCACAGAGTCGGCCGGATTGGGCATGCTGGTCGTCCTGCTGTTTTTTCCCAACATTCCTTTGATCGGCAAGATGCTCATCGCCTCGGTGTTCGCGCTGGCCGGGACGGCGCTGTTCCTGCGTATCCTGCGCGAAATTCCGCTGCGCTCGGTGCTGCTGGTTCCGCTTGTCGGCATCATGCTCGGCGGCATCATCTCCTCGATCACCACCTTTTTCGCCTATCGCTTCGAGCTGCTGCAATCGCTCGGCAACTGGCAGTCGGGAGATTTCTCGACTGTTCTGAGCGGACGCTATGAGCTGCTGTGGATTGCCGCCGCCCTGACGCTCATCGCCTGGCTCGCGGCAGACCGGTTTACGGTGGCAGGGATGGGGGAGGACTTTACGACCAATCTCGGCCTCAACCATCGCAACGTCATGACCCTGGGGCTCGTGATCATTTCGCTCATCAGTGCAACGGTGGTGGTGACGGTCGGGGCCATCCCCTTTTTGGGGCTGATCGTGCCCAATCTGGTCTCGATGATGATGGGTGACAATCTGCGACGCTCGGTTCCATGGATTGCGCTGTTCGGCGCGGGTTTCGTTCTGGCCTGCGACATCGTGGGGCGTCTCGTGCGCTACCCCTATGAGATACCGGTCGGTGTCGTCGTCGGCATCGTCGGGGCCGTGCTGTTCCTGTATCTTCTGTTGCGCCGGGAGGCCCGCCTTGGCTGATGTCATCATGATGGCGCGCCGCCGCATAGCGCCCGAATACATTCTCGCCGGTCTCGCAGTCCTGACGGTGATCACCATCGTGTTGTTCATGACCGTCGGGGCGCGTGGAAGCTGGGGATTCGTTCTCAGTTTCAGGGGCACCAAGGTACTCACAATGGTGCTGGTCGCCTACGCGATCGGGCTTTCCACGGTCATGTTCCAGACCGTGATGCAGAACCGCATCCTCACCCCATCGATCATGGGATTCGATTCCCTTTACGTGCTCATCCAGACCGGAACGGTCTTTCTGTTCGGCGGGCTCGCCGCGGCGACGGTTCACCCCTACATCAAGTTCTCCGTCGAACTGGGCGCCATGCTCGTGTTCTCGGGGCTGCTGTGTCTGTGGATGTTTTCCGGTCGCCACCGCAGCCTGCATCTGATGGTGCTGGTGGGGATTGTCATCGGCACGCTGTTTCGCTCCATGTCCAATTTCATGGTGCGGATCATCGACCCCAATGAATTCGCCCGCATCCAGGACAGCCTGTTTGCCAGTTTCAATTCGCTCAACACCGATCTGCTTACGGTTTCCATGGTGATAATCGGGTTGGCGACCGTGGTCGCCTGGCGGATAGGGCATACATTCGACGTCCTCTCGCTCGGCAGGGAAACGGCGATAAATCTGGGCGTCCCCTACAAGCGGACGGTCCTGATCATTCTTCTGCTGGTGACGCTGCTTGTTTCGGTGTCCACGGCGCTGGTTGGGCCCGTGACGTTCTTCGGGCTGCTGGTGGCCAATCTCGGTTACCTGATGATAGGAACCTCCAAGCATCGCTACGTGCTGCCGGCGACCATCATGCTCGGCGTCATCTGTTTGCTGGGCGGGCAGTTGATTCTCGAGCGTGTCTTCAATTTCACCACCGCAATATCGGTGATCATCGAATTTGCCGGCGGCCTCGTCTTCATCATTCTCATTCTACGGGGAGCGGCGCGATGATCATCACGTCCGGCATCAAGAAATATTACGGCGAAACCGCCGTGGTCGACGACGTGTCGATCGAACTGCCCTCCCGTGGCATCACCTCGATCATCGGGCCGAACGGCGCGGGCAAATCCACTATGCTTTCCATCATTTCACGCCTTCTGGGCATGGATGCGGGCTCGGTGACCGTCGATGGTCTCGATGTGTCCGATACGCCCAGCGACGTTCTGGCCCGGCGCATGTCGATCCTGCGCCAGGACAACCACATGACGGCACGCCTGACGGTGGCAGATCTGGTGGCCTTTGGCCGCTATCCCTATTCCAAGGGGCGGCTGACCATCGAGGACAAGGGCCACATCGACCAGTCCATCGCCTATCTCAATCTCGAGGATTTGCGGGACAGGTTTCTCGACGAGCTCTCGGGTGGGCAGCGCCAACGGGCCTTTGTCGCCATGGTGCTCTGTCAGGATACAGATTATGTCCTGCTCGACGAACCGCTCAACAATCTCGACATGAAGCACGCTATGGGCATGATGAAACTCATGCAGCGCGCCTGTCACGAGCTGGGCAAGACGGTCGTTCTGGTCCTGCACGACATCAACTTCGCGTCCTGGTATTCAGACTACATCATTGCCATGAAAAACGGCCGGGTGATCCGCCACGGCGGAAGGGACGACATCATCACCCCCGAGGCGCTCAAGGACATCTACGATATGGACATCAATGTCCACGAGATCGGCGGGCACCGGGTCTCGCTGTTCTACGATTGAGCCCTATCGGTCGATGGTACCGGTGGTGAGATAGCGCTCCGCCATCTCAGCGGTTCCCTTTGCGAAACTGGCGTGCAGGCTCTGGGCCAGCTCGGTTTCGGCGTGCGATCCTGTCCACGCCAGAAGCGCCATGCGGCGCAGCATGACCATGGCGTCCAGCATCACCTCATGCTCGGCCCCATAAGGGCGATATTGGCGGTAACCTTCGAGCCATGCGGCGCGCAGGGCAGGGACCGTGTCGCTGTCCTCGAAAAACGAGACCGCCGCCCCAAAGTCGTAGCCGAACCAGCAAAACCCGCAATCGTCGAAATCGATCAGTCGCGTGACGCCATCGGACACCAGCAGATTGGCCAACCGCATATCGGCGTGGATGAGCCCGAACCGGTCCCGTCCCATGCCGTAGTCGGCAAGCTGGGAGCGCAGATGGGCGTCGAGGCGATCCAGCGTCGCGCGCACGGTGCCGATAACCCCCGGCGCGGCCCGCCAGTCGCCCCAGATGGCGTCGGGATCGAGAATTGCGCTATCAGTCCAGACCTGTCGCGCAAATTGGCGCGGCGGCGTCCACCCCATCACATGGGAATGGCATTGCGCCGCAAGCGAGCCGAGCTGTCGGAACACCGCAGACAGGTCTTCGTCGGCCTGCGGTTCTGTACCCGCTTCGAAAGCGAAGGCCACCATGTGCCTTGTGCCGCCAAGGAATGGTGCCTCCTGAACCAGCCCGCCGTCCTTCCCGGGGAGGGGTTGCGGGGTGAAAAGCCCGGCATCGCGCCGCAGCGCCTGCATCCACGCCAATTCGCTCTCGATGGCAAGGCGGGAATGGTATCCGGGCCGGTGTACCCGCACAATGGCCTTGCCGCCATCGGGACAATCGATGCGAAAGGTATGGTTTTCCGAAAGGTTGATGAGCGTTGCCGCGCCCTGCTCAAAACCGGGCCAGAGCAAAAGGGCTTCGGCGAGCCCTATCCAGTCGTCAGTCATGCATATCCCCCTGCTTGACCGCCTTATCGGCCACGGTGAGGGGAATTGTCCACGCAAGAATGAGAAAAAAGCCCGGCAGGGCAAATGCTGCCGGGCTTTGCGAGGTCAGTGCGACCAGGTCGTGTACCCGATCGAGAGCGAGGACGGCGCTATGGCGTTGATACGGAACTGGCTGATGCGGCCCGCACCGGTCTTGGCGCAGACATAGGTGCCAACCGAAACCGCTTCGAGCGGCACTGGATCGGAGTCAAAGCTCTCCGTAAAGCATCCGGCAAAGCCGCGGTTGCTGCCATCGCCAAGCGCGAGGCTGGCGCCGTTGACAGGCGTGATGAACCGGCTCGAGGGCGTTGCGGCACGGAACCAGATGTCGGTTCCCGAGCCGCCAACCGCACCGGAATCGAGATCGGCCCGGAACGTCTGGGGCAGCTCGATCGGGCCGGTCGAATAGGTCGAGAACGAGGGAACCGGTGTCGGCAGGGGAATCGGCAAAGGCAACGGAACGGGAAGCAGTCCGGTATAGACCCGCAATGACGATGCCTGATTGGCAATCGCCGGTTCGAGAATCGGCGCGTTGGCCGTCACGTTGACGCAAGAGCCGGTCAGATTGACATTGGTGCACAACCGGGCTTTTGCCGCGCCGAACAGCCGGACCGATGAGATTTCGTCGTTGAAGGTCGCGTTCAGCGTGTTGCGGGTGCCGACGCCATAGCAGAACTCGTCTCCGCCATAATTGATGCCGGTGTAAAAGCAGGCTTCATCCCCAGCTGGCGGAGTGGGAGTGGGCGGCGTCGGAGTTGGCGTTGGTGTCCCGCCGCAATTGATCGAAAAATCGGGGCCGGACGGGCCGATGGTGATCCCGAAGCTGCAATCGGGGCTTGGCGGCGTCGGCGGAGGGGCAACGGGCGCCAGATAGCTGCCGCTGACCCAGCCATTGGGGCCGGAGTGGGTCACATGGCACCAGCCGCTGGGCACGCATTCGGTGACGTCGACGACCTCTCCGGGTGCGAGCGTGTCGAGGACGCCAAAACCGGTCCCGGGGCCGGAGCGAACGTTGAGCGTGGTGGTGGATGCCGCTGGCGCGGCCAATACTGCAGTCGCCGACGAAACAATACCCGTCAGACCGATTGCCACTGAGATAATCGTCTTGAAAGTCGTCACGGTAGCCTCCTGAGTGCGGTGAGCGCCACTTTGGCGCCACATTCCTCATCGGTATCGCTTGACGGCTGAACGCCCTCTGAACCGCCTTGTTATGGGGCTTTCAGGAACAAGGGGCCCGATTTCCGGGCTGAAAGCGCCCTCCAGTCGAACAGGCGGCGCCTTACTTTGCCACACATGGGGCAGGGCAGGTAACAAAAAGGGCCCGCGCAACACCAGTGCACGGGCCCTTGAAAAAATGGTCGGAGCGGCCGGATTTGAACCGACGACCCTTTGTCCCCCAGACAAATGCGCTACCAGGCTGCGCTACGCCCCGATTGGCCTCTCACCTATATAATAGCGCTCCATAGCGCAAGGGGTTCGATGGCCAAAAAGCGGTGATGCGGGAACATGTTCCCGCTTGTCCCGTTTCTGCTCAGTTCATTGAAGGGTTGTATGATGCCGATACTTTTGATCGTTCTGGTTGCCCTGCTGATCGGGGCCATCGGTTTCTGGGATGCGCTGGGTGCATTGCTTGGCGCCGTGGCGCTTCTGGCCCTGTTCTGGGCGCTCGTGGCCATAACCGCGGTGATCGCGGTCCTCTGGCTCATCCGGAAGGTCTTTTAGGGGAGCAGGCGGCCCTGCACCTTGGCCGGACGCGGCGCGGCGCAGACGCCCCAGACAAGCCCCGTTACCAGAAACCAGTGGCGCCAGTGATCGGTGTCGATGATGGCCGAAAGGGCGATCATGGGCACGAAGGTGGCAAAAACCGGAATCAGCAACGGACGGCTCGAGGCGCGGATCAGGGCCCTGCCGCCCGCGGCCAATGTCGAACCGACAAGCAGATAATAAACAAGCGCACCGCCCCAGCCATAAGTGAGCGCGACATTGAGGTACGTGTTGTGGGGCTGTTCGGTGATGCGCAGAAAGCCATATTCCAGCGGCCCGATGCCCCAGGGGTGGGTCAACACCACGTCGAGCGTGTACCAGATGCGACCGAAGCGGCCCAATTCGCCAGTGTCATAGCTCTGGGTGAGGGAAAAGCGCTGGGTGAACAGCTCGGCGACAACGGGAATCGACAAAAGAACCGCCATGGCGGCCGCCAGTAGCATCAGCCCACCCAGCGCGATCAGCAGCAGGCGCACCTTTTCCCGCGCCGATGCCTCGAGAAAAAACACCATGACAAGGACCAGTAGTGACGACGCGGCCAGATGGCCCCAGGCACCGCGCGAAAAACTCACGAAAACGCCCACGAATATCACCAGATAGGCAATACCGTTCCAAAGCGCCGAACGTCCCTTTCCCAAAAGAACGCGCTGCAGGGCAAACATGGCCGGCAGGATAAGAAAAGGCCCGTAAACATTGGGATCGTTGAAAAAGGCCTTGGCGCGGCCAAACCGCAGGAAAACGTCTTCGCCCGGCAGAAAACCCATATAGGCCAGCGTGCCGACCACGGACGTTATAATGGCGATGGCGATATAGGCGCGGGCGATCACGCGCATATGGGTGTGGGGTGCCTGCGCCACGAAATTGGCGGCAAAATAGCTGGTAACGAGCAAAAAGATCGTGACGAGGTTAAAGATCAGCCCGTCAATCACGGGCTGATACTGCATGAAAAACGGCGATATCAGCGCAAAGGGCGTAAACGCGATGACGATCAGCAACAGCGGCAGCGTCTCGCGCCGCAATTGCAGGCCGCCGGCCAGCGCCACGGCGAAGGCCAAAAGGAACATCACCTCATAGGGCGATGGCTCGACGATGACGAACCCGCCCGAAAAAATCCAGATGCCAACGATCAGGCCGAGCGCCTGTTTGGCGCTCGCGCCGAACCACGCCCTGCCGCGGTCGGACGGCGCAAGACCTCTCGAAGCGGGCAGGGTGAGGGTCAAAACGCGTTCTCGCTCTTGGTGAACAGAGAAACGGGCGTCATGACCAGAATGTAGAGATCGAGCAGGATCGACCAGTTCTCGATGTAGTAAAGATCGTGATCGACCCGGGCCATCAGTTTCTCGACGGTGTCGGTCTCGCCACGCCAGCCATTGATCTGTGCCCACCCGGTGATACCCGGCTTGACCTTGTGGCGGGCAAAATATCCATCGACGGCATCGTGATAAAGCCGATTGGCCGCTTTGGCTTCCAGCGCGTGCGGGCGCGGTCCCACGATAGACAATTCGCCCTTGAGCACATTGAAGAGCTGCGGCAATTCGTCGATCGACGTCCTGCGGATGAAGCGCCCGACAGGGGTTACGCGCGGATCGTCGCGTGTGACGAGCCGTGCGGCCCTGGCATCGCTCATGTCGGTATACATGGAACGGAATTTATAGACAGCGATCAGCTTGTTGTTGAAACCATGCCGGTCCTGCTTGAACAGGATCGGCCCCTTGCTCGTTGCCTTGACCGCAATGGCCGTCGCCAGCATCACCGGCGAGAGCGCGATGAGCGCAAACACGGCCACCAGTTTGTCGAACACCCATTTGAAAACGAGATTCCAGTCCGATATGGGCCGGTCGGCCATCTCGAACACCGGCAGGTCTCCGACATAGGAATAGGTCTTGTCGGTAAAACGCAGCTTGCTCATATGCGCGCTCAGCCGGATATCGACCGGCAGCACCCAGAGCTGGCGCAACATTTCGAGCAGGCGCGATTCGGCCGAAAGCGGCATCGAGACGATAACCAGGTCGATTCGCGCCCGGCGGGCGAACTCGACAAGATCGGCCACCTTGCCGAGTTTTTTCAGCCCGGCGACGGCCTCGGGGGAGCGCTCGTCGTCCCTGTCGTCAAAAAGGCCGATCAGTTCGATGTCGCTGGTTGCGCTTTTTTCGATGGCCGTCACGAGCGCTTCGGCGCCCGCTCCACCACCGACGATCACCGTGCGCCGCCGCAGCCGGCCCCTCGCCGACCAGTCCAGCACCAGGGCCCGCAGCGCCAGCCGGTAGGCGATGAGCACGGCACCGCCCGACAGCGCCCAACTGCCCAGCCAGACACGCGACACCAGATCGCCCGCCTTGAACAGAAACAGCCCGGCGACGACCACGAGGAGGACCGCGATCCAGCCCCCGAGAACCTGAAGGATCTGCTTGAAAAGCGTCCTGTAGGCCGCGATCCTGTGGGTGCGGGCGATATTGAAGGCGATATTTGCCGCCGCTACGATGCCGAGCGAAAGCGGCACATAAAGCACCGCATCGACGCCGCCCAGATAGAAAAGATAAATGCCCAGCCCGAGGGCCACAAGCAGCACCGCTTCGATCAGTTGCGCAAAGCCCGAGATCAGTTTGTGCGATAGCGTCGGGGCAATGGGCGCCCGGGCGGCTGTTTCCGCATCCACGCCAAGGGTGGCACCTGCCCCCTCTGCGTTTGCGGAAATGTGGGTGAGCACGGCTTGTTTGGGATCGACCCTGAACACGGGCTGGCCTCGCACTGATCGTCATGGATTTCGTGCGCGGGACTATGGGGTGTTCAGGGTGAAGAGGGGTTAAATCTATCCCCTTCAATTGGTCAAATGGTTAGCGACTGGTAGAGAGCCTCGATCTCATCGACCATGTGGACGAGCGAGAAGCGCGACTGGACGAAATCGCGCCGTGCTTCGGCCTCTCTCTGCAGCAACTCCGGTGCGGCGAGAAACGCCGCCATCGCCTCACCAAGCGGGCTCACGTCGTTGGGCGCGATAAGGCTTTGGGCGGTCGGTCCGAAGATTTCTCCAATTCCCCCGACATTGGTGGCGATGATCGGCCGGCCGGCGGCGGCGGCTTCCATGACCACATAGGGCAGGGACTCGGCGCGGGAAGGCACCAGAACGCACCGGCCGCTGGCAAAAATGTCCCGCGCGGGCCGTATGCCGGCCAGGGTGATGCGCTCACCAAGCCCCAACTGCGCGATCCGCTCACGCAGGGCAGCCGCATCCGGGCCATCTCCGGCCATGATGATGGTGGCAGGTCGACCGTCGGGCGCGCGCAGCGGGGCCAGCGCCTCGACGATCAGATCGATCCCCTTGAGCGTCCGCAATTCGCCCACAAAGGCGAAGTCGGCGGCGTCGGGGCCGGGGCTTATGGGAACGAACTCGGCCGCGGCCAACCCGTTGTGAATAACCTCCTGGCGGCCCTGAGGCTGGGCGACATGGGAAGCAAATGTCTTCTGGGCGTAGCGGCTTTCAAAGATCAGCGCATCGGTCAGCCGCAAGAGCGAGCGCTCGATGGTCATGAAGAGCCCGCCCGACAGCGACCGGGGATCGAAATGCAGCGCGCCGCCATGGGGCGTATAAACCGCGCCCGCACGCTTTCGCCCGATGCGCGCCAGCCGTGCTCCGAACCCGCCCTTCGCCCCGTGTCCATGGAGGATATCGGCACCGGTCGACTTCGCCAGTGCACGAATCCTGGCCGGTGTGGTGATATCGTCGGGACCCAGAAGGCGCGGGATCGGAAACCGGTGGATGCCCAGCGCGGCGAACGGCTCCAACCCAGCGAGTTTTAAATCGGATTGCGCGTCGCCGCTCTCATCGACGACGATCCCCACCTCATGGCCGCGTTCGGCGAGCGTTCGCGTTAGGTCGGCGACATGGCGGAACAGCCCCCCGACGGGTGCCCGCATGACCTGGAGAACCCGGAGTTTGTCCCTGGCCACAGGTCAGATCCAGCGCTCTGCGATGACGATGGTATCGCCAGGCAGAATGGGGAAGTCGAGTTCCACGCTGCCCTTGACCATTTCATTGCCCTGCCGCCGATAGATTGTTGCCGTGTTGCGGTTGGCGGTATCGCTAAAGCCGCCAGCAGCGCTGATCGCCGCACGCACCGTCATGCCGTAGGAATAGGGATATTGCCCTGAAGACCCTATAGCGCCCTGGATGAAAAAGGGCCTGTATTCAGCAACTTCGACGGCGACGTTCGGGTTCCGCATGTACCCGGCGGCCAGCGCCGATGCCACTTTGCGCGACAGTGCGTCGGTGGTTCCGCCGCGCGCCGCCACGGCACCGACGAGCGGCATCGAAATCGCGCCGGAATCGTCGACTCTGTAGGTGTTGGTGAGGTTGGGATCCCCATAGACACTGATGCGCAAGACATCGCCGCTGTCCAGAAGATAGGGACCGCTCTGTTCCACCAGATAGGTGGCGGGGCGTCCGCTGTGCGCGCATGCTCCCAAAAAGAGCGGCAACAATAGCAAGGCAAGGCGCAGCCGACCCATCATATTCGTCCCGTTTCATGCAGTGACGTTAGGTCTCCCACGTCATGGTTAAAAAGCCCTTATCGGGAGCAGAACCGTGCGCGCTTAACCGAATGCTTACCATGACGGGGCGATAAGCGCTTGACGACGAAGAGGCGACGAAATGAACCAATCCGCATCCGGGGCAGAAAAGTCCGAGGAAAGCATCGACGCCAGCGTCATTTTGAGAGCCGTGGTTTCCAGGCTGTTCCGCATCGGTCTGGTGACGGTCCTGCTGCTGGCGGCGGCCTATGCGGTTCTGCTCTTTGTCCCCCGGCTTTACGAATCTCGGGCCGAATTGCTCGTCGAGCCGCGCAGCACCGCCTATACAAGCGCGGCAAGCAACCAGAACGCCGAAACCTATTATATCGACATCGCGACTGTTTCGAGCCAGATCGAACTCATCAAGTCGCGTGACACCATCCTGGCGGCCATCGAAACCGCGGCGCTGCGCGACGAGCCCGCGTTCGAGGGCTGGAGCGACAGCGAAATCGTCGGCGAAATCGGTGACAATCTTGTGGTGACCCAGGAGCGCGCCTCGCGGTTGATTTCGGTGGCCTATCGCCATACCGATCCCGATCTGGCGGCAAAAGTTGCCAACGCAGTCGTTCAGGCCCATGTCCAGCGTCGGGCCGGCCAGCAGATTTCCGATACAGTCGATGCCACGGCCTGGCTGCAGCAGGAAATAACCCGGCTGCGCCAGGACGTTGTCGGTGCAGAGCGCGCCATTGCCGATTTTCGTGTCCAGAACGACCTGTTTACCGGCTCCAACAACGAGAGCCTGACCAATCAGCAGCTCTCGAATTTCTCGGCCCAGATCACAGCCGCCAATGAGCGGCGCAACGCTGCCCAGTCGCGCGCGCAGCTGATCCGCAGCCTGCTCGAATCGGGGCAGTCGGTCGGTGGCGTTTCCGACGTCCAGTCATCGGCGATCGTCCAGCAATTGAGCCAGGAAATGGCGCGGCTGCAGGGTGAACGTGCCCAGCAGGCAGCAACCTTCCTGCCCAGCCACCCCACGATCCGGGCACTCGATGCCCAGATTGCCGAAATCGACACCCAGATCTCCAATGAAGGCCGCCGTGTCGCCCAGGCCCTCGAGGCGCAGGCCCAGATCGAAGCCGACCTTGAGCAATCCCTGCAGGCCGAGCTTGAACGGGTCAAGGTGACGGCGGGGTCCGATACCATCGAGGGGGTAACCCTTGCCGAACTCGAGCGCGAGGCGGCGGCCCAGCGCGAATTGCTCAATGCCTATCTCTTGCGGTTCACTGAAGCCTCGGCGCGCTCGGACATGGGCTCTGCGCTGCCCGACGTGCGTGTCGTGAGCGAAGCTGTGCCCTCCAGTTCTCCAGCTTCGCCCAAGACAAGCCTTGTCCTGCTCGCTGTCGGCATCGCCGCGGTGCTTTTGCAGGTCGGCGCCGTCATTTTTTCCGAGCTGTTGTCGGGCCGTGCTCTCGTTGAACGTCCCGCCCGTCGGGAGCGGCCCGATCTCGATCAGGAAGACCCCGGTGCTGCGGCGCTCGATGATGCCGGGGTCACCGAGGCACCAGAAGCGCCTCAACCCCTTGCGATCACCGGTCACCGGCCCCCGGCCACCCCGATCGATACCGAAATCGAGGCCCTCGCTGCCAGCGTGCTGGCGCGGCTCGATCGGGTGATCCTGGTTGCGTCTGACCACAACGCGCAGGAAAGCCTCGATTTTGCCGAGCGCCTCACGGCTGCATTCGTCGATAACGGCCAGAGCGTGGCCGAAATCGACGCGGCCAGCGGCCAGCAGGGCATCGAGTTGGGTCTCACCGATCTTTGCGCGGAAGGTGCCGAATTCGGCGACGTCGTGCACAGGGGCGCCGACGACCGGTTTGCTTTCGTGCCGTGGGGGCAGGGCACGCGCCTCAACCGCAACACCGAGCGCGTGGCGACGCTGGTCGAAGCGCTCTCCGATATCTACGAGGCCATTGTTATCGTGACCGGCCGGGTCGGCATGACCTCGAGCCTGCCTCTCTTTACCGGCATTGAGGGCAAGTGCGTTCTTCTCTCGTCGGCGGGCACGAGCAACAGCGCCGAAGCCAGAGAAATCGCCGCACTCGGATTCTCCGATATCCGTGTCATTGCGACCGCCGAACCGCAGTCCGAAGTCGCCTGAGGGGCGATCCGATGCCGCCTTACTCAGTTTACAGGGCCGCCTTCGAAGCACTGGCGCTACCAGGGGTGACGGCCGGTCTGCGCAGGTTCTCCGCAGCGCGCGGTCTCATTTTTACGCTGCACAGGGTTGTCCCTGACGCTCCGGCAGAGTTCTCGCCCAATTCAATCCTTCAGGTCCGGCCCGATTTCCTCGAAGCGGTGATTGTGCGGGCGCGTGAGGCCGGGTTCGATATCGTCGATCTCGATGAAGCCATAAGCCGGATCGACGCAGAGGACGCCAAGCCCTTTATCGTTTTGACCTTCGATGACGGCTATCGCGACAATCTCGTTCACGCCTTGCCCATCCTGCGCAGGCACGCCGCACCCTTCACGCTCTATATCCCGACCGGCCTGATTGACGGAGTGGGGATTGTCTGGTGGCAGGCGCTCGAGGATATCATCGCCGCCAATGACGTGGTGGCCTTCGACATGCCCGAGGGCCCGCACTACGGTGACGCCGGGACGCTGGACCAGAAAAACGCGACCTTCGCTCTTGTCTATGAGCGTTACCGCAAAATGGCCGAGCCCGAACGCGAGGCGTCGATCAGGACACTGGCCCAACGCTATGGGTTTGACCTTGCCGCGCACTGTCGCGAGCTGATCATGGACTGGTCCGAACTCAAGACTTTTGCCGGCGAGCCGCTGTGCACCATCGGCGCACACACGGTCTATCACTACGAACTGTCAAAACTGCCTCAAGACCAGATGCGGGCCGAGATCGAACAATCGGCCAATGTGCTTGGAGCCCAGTTCGGCAAGCGCCCGCGGCATTTGTCCTATCCCATCGGTGGAGTCGCCGCTGCAGGCCCGCGCGAATTTGCCGCCGCGCGGGATCTGGGATTTGCCACCGCCGTGACCACGCGCCCGGGCGGTCTTTATGCCGAACACCGCGCCCATCTCAATGCGCTGCCCCGGGTCTCGCTCAACGGATTGTTCCAGGAAAAGCGCTTTATCGACGTTTTCCTGACCGCCGAAGTGTTCACCCTGATGCGTCGGGGCCAGCGGCTCGACGTGGAGTAAACCTCAGGCGTCGGGCTTCTGCATCCACCTGATCACCACCATGGCCGGAAACACCCAGCCCAGCCCGAACAGCACGAAAAAGGCCAGGTGAACGAGATTGTGCGCTCCTACCAGCCACAACTCGTAGATCCAGAGGCCCAAAGCCGTCCACATCACGAGCGTCAAAAGGGTCAGTCCGATGCCGACGGCCTTGCGCTGGCGCTGGGTCATTGCTGTCTCCATGCTGCGGCGTTTGTTATCATTGCCATTTGCCGGGCATCCCATTAGCACTTCGGTCAATATTGACAACTCCGGTACGCTTACTGTGTCTGCCATCGTCTCCGCTGGTTCCGCATCGCTCGATTACGACCGCATCCGGCCCGTCCGCATCTGGCTCTACTGCCTTGCCGCGTTCGTGTTGCTGATCGTCGTGGTGGGTGGCGGTACGCGGCTGACCGAGTCCGGCCTTTCGATCACCAGCTGGAAGCCGATTTCCGGCATTATCCCGCCGCTGTCCGCCGCCGACTGGCAAGCCGAATTCGAGGCCTACCAGCAGATTCCGCAGTACCGGCTTGTCGAAAGCTGGATGGGCGTCGATGAGTTCAAATCGATCTTCTGGTGGGAATGGGGCCATCGCTTTCTGGCGCGCATGCTCGGCTTTGCCTTCGCCATCCCCTTTGCGATCTTCCTTATCCAGCGCCGTATCCCCAAAAGCCTCGTCTGGCCGATGACGGGTCTGTTTGTCGCAGGCGCCTTCCAGGGGTTTCTGGGTTGGTGGATGGTGTCCTCGGGCCTTTCCGAACTCACTTCGGTCTCTCAATATCGCCTCGCTGCCCATCTGTGCGCCGCGAGCATATTGATGATGGCGCTCGTCTGGGTGGCCAGAACGCTCGAACCCCCCGTCAGCGGCGTTGTGCCCTCACGCGGATGGACGATCGCCAATTGGGTCTTGGTCGCACTGCTGTTTATCCAGATCGGGGCAGGGGCACTTGTCGCCGGACTGGACGCCGGGTTCATCTACAACACCTGGCCCCTGATCGACGGCGCGATCGTGCCGGGCGGTCTGTTCACCATCGACCCGGCCTGGCGCAACATATTTGAAAACATTCTCACCGTGCAGTTCAACCATCGGAGCCTGGCCTACCTCATCACGATCTACGCGCTGGTCCTGTGGTGGCGCGGTCGCAAGGGTCCCGGTTTTGCGGGCGTTCACGCATGGCTGCCGCGTATCGCGGTGCTCATCGTGCTGCAGGTCGCCGTGGGGATCACGACGCTGCTGTCGGTGGTCAATATTCCCGTCGCGCTCGTCCATCAGGCGCTGGCCTTCACACTGGTGGCGATGGTGGTGGCCTATCTCTCTGATATGCATAGACTTTATTAGCGGTAGTATTATACCGCGCTATTAAGCAGTTGTAATATAACAGAAATTACTTTGTGCTTGACGGCGCATCGGGTCGCCTGTATCACCCGCGTCGAAATGGCCATTCGCAAGTCTGGCCGGGGATGGGCCTCCCGCTTTGGCGGCCTTGTCTCGTAAGAGATATCCAAAAGGATCAAGAACAATGAAAACCTACTCGGCCAAGGCTGGCGAGATCGACAAGAAGTGGGTTTTGATCGACGCGGAAGGCCTCGTTGTAGGCCGTCTCGCTGCGGTCATCGCCACTCGCCTGCGCGGCAAGCACCTTCCGACCTTCACCCCCAATCAGGACATGGGCGACAATGTTATTGTCATCAATGCCGACAAGGTGAAGTTCACCGGCAAGAAGCTCGACGACAAGCGCTTTTACTGGCACACCGGCTACCCCGGTGGCATCAAGGACCGCACCATGCGCGAACTGCTCGAGGGTCGTTTCCCCGAGCGCGTTGTTGAAAACGCCGTGCGCCGCATGATGCCGGGTGGCCCGCTGACCCGTGCCCAGCTCAAGAACCTGCGCGTTTACGCCGGTGCCGAGCATCCCCATGAAGCCCAGCAGCCCGAAACGCTCGATGTTGCCGCGCTCAACACCAAGAATGTGAGGGTGAAGTAATATGTCCGAGACCATCAACTCCCTCGAAGATCTCGGCACGGCCACCGATACCGCTGTCAATGACGCGCCGGTTTATACCCAGAAGCTCGACAGCTATGGCCGCGCCTATGCCACCGGCAAGCGCAAGGATGCCGTTGCCCGCGTATGGATCAAGCCCGGTTCGGGCAAGATCACCGTCAACGGCAAGGAATTCACAGCCTATTTCGCCCGCCCGGTTCTCCAGATGATTCTGCAGCAGCCGATCGTGACCGCCGAGCGCGTCGACCAGTACGACGTGATCGCAACGGTCGCCGGCGGCGGCCTGTCCGGCCAGGCCGGTGCCATTCGCCACGGTCTGTCCCAGGCACTGACCCTTTATGAGCCCGAGCTTCGCCCGACGCTCAAGAAGGGTGGCTTCCTGACCCGCGACAGCCGTGTGGTTGAACGCAAGAAGTACGGCAAGGCCAAGGCCCGTCGTTCGTTCCAGTTCTCCAAGCGTTAATCCATCGCTTCCCGATTTTTGGAAAGGCCCGCTTCTGGCGGGCCTTTTTTGTTTGCTTTAGGGGGTGGTCATCGACCGTTTGCATCTTATATAGGCACCTCTGGCCAGAGGGCGGATTTCCATGAATATGCAAATAACGACTGCTGAACCTGCGGTAGCGGTTCTGGGTCTCAACAAGACCTATGACACGGGCTTTCACGCCCTCAAAAATATCAATCTCGACATCAGGGTGGGCGAAATTTTCGCGCTGCTCGGGCCCAATGGCGCGGGAAAGACCACGCTGATCGGCACGATCTGCGGCATGGTTCGCCCCACGGACGGGCAGATTCTGGTCGGCGGGCATGATGTCGTCACCGAATTTCGCAAGACCCGCGCCATGATTGGCCTGGTGCCGCAGGAATTGAGTTCGGATCGGTTCGAGACGGTTTGGGCGACCGTATCGTTCACCCGGGGCCTGTTCGGCAAACCGCGCAATGACAAGGTCATCGAAAAGATCCTGCGTGACCTCTCGCTCTGGGACAAACGCAACGACAAGCTGATCACGCTTTCGGGCGGCATGAAGCGGCGGGTGTTGATCGCCAAGGCGCTCAGCCACGAACCGGAAATCCTGTTTCTCGATGAGCCCACGGCTGGCGTCGACGTCGAACTCCGGCGCGACATGTGGAATGTGGTCCGCGAACTGCGGGAAAACGGCGTCACGATCATTCTCACCACCCACTATATCGAAGAAGCCGAGGAGATGGCCGACCGGATCGGCGTCATCTCGAATGGCGAAATCATTCTGGTGGAGGAAAAGGCCGAGCTGATGCGCAAGCTTGGCAAGAAGGATCTTGCCGTTCAGTTGCAGGAACCGCTCAAGACCCTGCCGCAATCGCTGACAGATCTCGGGCTCAAACTCTCCGATGATGGTGAGGAACTGCGCTACAGCTATGACAGCCAGGCCGACCGGACCGGCATCGCGACCCTGATCGGAGCCCTCAATGCCGAAGGCATCAGGATCAAGGATTTGTCGACCCACCAGTCGTCGCTCGAGGAAATCTTCATTGGCCTTTTGAGGGACCGGACATGAACTACTACGCGATCAAGTCCATATATGTATTTGAAATGGCGCGCTGGTGGCGCACTGTCACCCAGTCGATCATTTCCCCGGTCGTTTCGACATCGCTTTATTTCGTGGTGTTCGGCGCGGCCATCGGCTCGCGCATCGAATCGGTTGAAGGCGTCAGCTATGCGGCGTTCATCGTGCCAGGGCTCATCATGCTCTCGTTGCTGCAGCAATCGCTGTCGAACGCATCCTTCGGCATTTACTTTCCCAAATTCGCCGGCACGGTCTATGAAATCCTGACCGCGCCGATCTCCCATGTGGAGACGGTGATCGCCTTTGTCGGCGCGGCGGCAACCAAATCGGTCATTCTGGCGCTGATCATCCTTCTGACGGCCAGTTTCTTTGTGGATCTCCATATCCAGCATCCGATCTGGATGATGGCGTTCATGGTGTTGACCGCCGTCACCTTCTCACTGATCGGCTTCATCATCGGCATCTGGGCGGACGGGTTCGAAAAACTCCAGCTCATCCCGCTGCTCATCGTTACGCCCCTGGCGTTCCTGGGCGGCACCTTCTATTCGATCACCATGCTGCCCGAGACCTGGCAGAACATCGCGTTGCTCAATCCCGTGGTTTATCTCGTGAGCGGTTTCCGCTGGAGCTTTTACGGGGTGGCCGATGTCGATGTGTGGATCAGTCTGGGCATGACGCTGGTCTTCATGGCCGCCGCGCTGGCCATCATCACCTGGATTTTCAGGACAGGCTACAAGCTTCGGGCCTGATCACACAAAGCAGAACCCGGCGACTGGAGACAGTCGCCGGTTTTTTTTATGCCAGCTGGCGCGCGCTGCGCGGATGGTAATTGGCCATGACCCGCTCGATAACCTTGATTGCCTTGCCGGTCCCGTCTTCGGCCCGCAATTGCGCGCCGATCTTTTCGGCGTTGCGGGCAAAGCCGGGGTTGGAATCGAGCTGGCTGAGCGCATCGGCCAGCGCCTCTGCCGTCAGCTTGCGGCGGCGCACGGGTTTTGGCCCGCAGCCCAATTCATGCACGCGCCCACCCCAGTAGGGCTGATCGACCATTTGGGGCACGATGAAGGTCGGCTTGCCAAGAATGAGACCCGAGGCCGTGGTTCCCGCGCCCCCGTGATGGACCACCGCTTTCACGTATTTGAAAAGCTGGTCGTGCGGTGCCCGGTCGATAACATAGACCCGCTCCGAAGGCAGATCGTCGGGCTTGATGCCCCCCCAGCCGCGCCCCACGACCACGCGGCCCTCCCACATGGTCAGCGCCTCGCGCAATATATCGGTATTGCGATCCGCACCCCACGGCATGGACCCGAACCCAACATAGATCGGCAGTGGCCCCTCATCGAGGAACGTCTTGAACTCTTCGGAAGGCTGCCAGCCCGAATTGTCTGGCAGCATCCAGTAGCCGGTGACGATCGAGGTTTTCGGCCAGTCGCGCGGACGCGGTGAAATGGTTTCGGAATAGGCGTTCAGCGTCCACAGCGGGGTGCCGTCAGTGTCCTTGAAGAACCCCCCATTCTTGCGCGGTCCCAGCCCCATCAATTCCCGACGCAGCTTGTTACGCGGCAGATTGTAATAGATCTGCTGCACAGTCATCGTCGAATAGGTCAGCCGGTTGATGGTTTTCCCGAAGGTCGGCCCGTAATAGATGCAGAGCGGAAATTCGCTCGTCGAATTGAGCGGCTGCAGCGCGGCAACGATGGCGGGAATATCGAGCGCTTCGGCGATGTCGATCGAAAAGCTCGTGTTCATGTTGAGCATGATGCAGTCGGCGCCCTGGGCCATGTCCCAGGCGGAGCGCGCGGCGCGATCCACGATCTTCTGGCCCTGCCGGAGCAGGGCGGGGGCGTTGACCAGAAGGTTCTGGTTCATGGCGCGCTCGAACTGGCTCTGCTTGACGAACTCCTGCATCGAGGGGCCAAGGCTCCAGAACTCGATGCCATATCCGGTGACCATGGGTTCGAAATCATCGGTGGTGCCGATGACGACCGAATAGCCTTGAGCGATCATCGCTCGCGCCAGGGCAACATAAGGCTGAACGTCACCTTGCGTGCCCAGGGTGGCCATCGCAATGCGCTTTGTCATCTTCACCTCAAAACCCCTGCCGCGGCGGGTGCGCTCATGGCGCGTGGGTCATTTACATTGTCGTTACAGAGCATTATGACGACCCCTCGCGTGTTTCATTTACACAATCGGACAACGAGGGCAAGTCAGATGCAGTCGCCTAAGACAGCCGCACTTCTTGGTGCTTCCGGGTACACCGGAGCTGATCTTTTGCGACTTGGCGTGCGTCATCCGGGCCTCAAATTTGTGGCACTGACCGCCAACACCCATGCTGGCAAGCCGATGGCTTCGGTGTTTCCGCATCTGGCCGTGGCCGAACTGCCCGACCTGGTGGCCAACGAGGACGTGGATTTCTCCGATATCGACGTGGTGTTCTGCGGGCTTCCACACGGAACGAGCCAGAAACTGGTTGCCGAAATCGCCCAAGAAAATTCCTCCCTGCGTGTCATCGATATGGGGGCCGACTTCCGGTTCCGCAATGCCGAGGACTACGGTCCGGTCTATGGCGCAGATCACGTTGCGCCCCATTTGCAGGACATGGCCGCTTACGGGCTGACCGAGCACAATCGCGATGCGATCCAAAACGCCAAGATCATCGCGTGTCCCGGCTGCTACCCCACGGCAACGCTGCTGGCGCTGCTGCCGCTGGTCAAGTCTGGTGCGATTTCGACCGACGATCTCATCATCGACGCCAAATCGGGCGTCACCGGAGCGGGCAGGGCACCCAAGCAGAATACGCTTCTGGCCGAAGCCGGCGAAAGCCTGACGCCTTATGGCGTCGGCGTGCACCGTCACGCGCCCGAAATCGAACAGGAAATCGGCCTGGCCGCGGGAAAGAAGGTTGCCGTCAACTTCACCCCCCACCTCATCCCCATGAGCCGTGGCGAACTGATTACCGCGCATGTGAAGCTCGGCAGCGCCAAAAATGCCGACGAAGTGCGCAAGGTCCTCGCCGATGCCTATGCTGGCGAACCGTTCATCCGCGTGGCCGAAAAGGGCGTCATCCCGTCGACCGGCCATGTGCGCGGCTCGAACTATTGCGTCATCAATGTGTTTGACGACCGCATTCCCGGCCGGGTGATCGTCATCGCGGCCATCGACAATCTGGTGAAGGGGAGCGCCGGGCAGGCGATCCAGAACTTCAACGTGGCCTTCGGCTATCCCGAGGCGACCGCTATCGAGGCTCTGCCGCTCTTCCCGTAATGCATGATCCCGAAAAGTGGACGCCGGTTTTCGGAACAGATCATGCAGGAAGGAAAAGCGACAGGGCCGGTAAAGACCACGGCGCGGCCGGTCTTTTTGTCTGATGCGGACGCCCCGTTCACACTTTGAACACCATGATAGCCAGATACTGCGTCTCTGTTCGCCGCGCGTCCCATTCGCGCCGCGACGCCGGGACATAACGGGATCGCACCCGATCCCATCGAGGACAAAATGAGCGAAGAATTCCATCGCATCCGCCGCCTGCCACCCTATGTGTTCGAGCACATCAACCCGATCAAGGCCAAGGCGCGCGCCGAAGGCGTCGACATCATCGATCTGGGCATGGGCAATCCCGATTTGCCGACGCCCACCCATATCGTCGAAAAGCTCAAGGAAACGGTCGCCAATCCGCGCACCCATCGCTATTCGACCTCGCGCGGCATTCCCGGCCTGCGCAAGGCCCAGGCTTCCTATTATGGCCGCCGGTTCGGCGTAAAGCTCGATCCCAACACCCAGGTCGTTGCAACGCTGGGCTCCAAGGAAGGCTTTGCCAATATGGCCCAGGCGATCACCGCGCCGGGCGACGTGGTGCTGGTGCCCAACCCGACCTATCCCATCCACTCGTTCGGGTTCATCATGTCGGGTGGCGTCGTGCGGTCAATGCCGGCCGATCCCAATGAGGATTTCATGCGCTCGCTCGACCGGGCCGTGCGCCATTCGATCCCCAAGCCGATCGCGCTGATTCTCAACTACCCGGCCAACCCCACGGCCTATGTCGCCTCGTTCGACTTCTACAAGGAAGTGGTGGATTACTGCCGCCGCAACGAGATTTTCATCCTCTCCGATCTCGCCTATTCCGAGATCTATTTCGAGGACGAGCCGCCCCATTCGGTGCTCGAAGTGCCCGGCGCAATGGACGTGACGGTCGAATTCACGTCCATGTCGAAAACCTTTTCCATGCCCGGTTGGCGCATGGGCTTTGCCGTGGGCAACGAGCGGCTGATCGCGGCCCTGGCGCGCGTTAAATCCTATCTCGATTATGGCGCGTTCACCCCCATTCAGGTGGCGGCCGCCTCCGCGCTCAATGGCGATGATTCCTGCATCGAGGAGGTGCGCGGCATCTACCGCCATCGCCGTGACGTTATGGTCGAAAGCTTTGGCCGCGCCGGTTGGCACATCCCGAGCCCGGCAGCCACCATGTTTGCCTGGGCCCCGATCCCCGACCAGTTCGCCGATCTGGGTAGCCTCGAATTTGCCAAGCTGCTGATCCGGGAGACCGGCGTTGCGGTGGCGCCCGGCGTTGGCTTCGGTGAATATGGCGACCAATATGTGCGCCTGGCCTTTGTCGAAAACGAGCAGCGCATTCGTCAGGCCGCACGGGCCATCAAGAAGTTTCTTGGCGGCCAGGCCAGCAACGGAAACGTCGTTCCGCTGGCCAAAGGCTGAGGTTTCACCCTCACAAGGGTTGACGTGTAGGCAAATTCCTATTCATGGTCGCGCGCAATCTCAAACCTGCGTGCGACCATGAGTGATATCGACAGTTTCAAATCCTCCATAGAGACCTTCATCTCCGAACGCGGCTGGACACCGACCCGGTTCGGCCGGGAGATCGCCGGAGACCCGCTCTTTGTTTTCGATCTGCGTGAAGGCCGCGAGCCGCGCAGTGAAACCCGCCAGCGCATCGCGCGCGCCATGCAGGTCTATGCCAGCGGCGAAGGCGAGGAAATGCGCCCGCTGCGCATCGGCATCGCCGGCCTGGGCACTGTCGGCGCCGCATTGATCCGCATTCTCACTGAAGATGGCGATGCCATCGCCCGCAAGCTTGGGCGTCGGCTCATCGTATCGGCGGTCTCCGCCCGCTCGCGCTCGCGCGACCGGGGTGTGGACATCTCACCTTTCAAATGGTTCGACGATCCCGTCGCCCTGGCCCGTTCGGGCGAAATCGACCTTTATGTCGAACTGATCGGCGGCGAGGACGGTCCGGCCCTTGCCTCGGTTACAGCCGCGCTCGAAAACGGGTGTCCTGTCGTCACGGCCAACAAGGCTCTTCTGGCGCGGCACGGCGTGGCGCTTGCCGCAGCAGCTGAGGCCGCCCACGCCCAGCTGGGATTTGAAGCGGCCGTGGCGGGCGGCATACCGGTCATCAAGACGCTGCGCGAGGGGCTCGGCTCGGCTGCCATCACGCGCGTTTACGGCATCATGAACGGCACCTGCAATTATATCCTCACCCGCATGGGCAACGAGGGAATCGGCTTTGAGGAATGTCTCAAGGACGCGCAGACCCTTGGCTATGCCGAGGCCGATCCGACATTCGACGTGGAAGGATTCGATACGGCGCACAAGCTGGCCATCCTTGCGAGCCTCTGCTTTGAAACTGAAATTTCGGCGGATCAGGTGCTTGTGGAGGGCATTTCGCGCATCACCCAGGCTGACATAAAAGTTGCCGCAGACCTCGGATACAAGATCAAGCTGCTGGGCATGGCCCGCAAGGTCGAAAACGGGATCGAGCAGCGCGTGCATCCAACGCTAGTCAGAAAATCGAGCGCCATCGCCGGCGTGGATGGTGTTCTCAATGCCGTGGCGCTGGAAACCAACCACGTCCAGGAGCTGCTTCTGGCCGGACCCGGTGCCGGCGGCGAGGCGACAGCGGCTTCGGTGCTGTCCGACATTCTCGACATCGCCCGCGGCACCCAGGTTCCGCCCCTCGGCGTGCCCAGTTCAGAGCTCAAGCCCTGCGAACGCGCGCCCATGCGCATTCATGAAGGCGGCTATTATATAAGACTGAATGCAAGGGATGTTCCCGGCGCTCTCGCCGCCATCGCCACCCGTATGGGCGAGGGCAACATCTCGCTCGAAAGCGTCATTCAGCGCCCCGATCTGCGCGCCAGCGAGCCCGGCGTCGAGGAGGAAACCTCGCGCACGGTGGTGCTCATTACCCATGAAACGATCGAAAGTGCTGTGCGCGAAGCGCTTGAACGGATTGCCAGGGACGGGTTTATCGTGGGACAGCCTCAATTGATCCGTATCGAGGAGTTCTGACCCGTGGCCCAGTCCGCCCCAGTCCAAGCCAAGGTCGATGGCAATCTCACCCTTGAGATCGCCCGCATCACCGAACGCGCCGCCATCGCGGCCGCCGGTTGGCGTGGGCGCGGCGACGAGATGCGCGCCGATCAGGCCGCCGTCGAGGCCATGCATCTGGCACTCAGTCACATCGATATCGCCGGCACGGTCGTGATAGGGGAGGGTCGGAATGCCCCCCTGCTCGGTTTCGAGGAAGCCGTCGGCACTGGCAAGGGTCCCGATATCGAGGTCGCCGTCGACCCGCTCGAGGGTGTGACCGGATGCGCCAAGAACCTGTCGGACTCCCTTTCCGTCATGGCCTTTGCCGAGCGCGGCGCCCTGCTGCGGGTGCCCGATGCCTATATGGAAAAGATCGCCATCGGCCCGGGCTATCCCGACGGCATCGTCGATCTCGACAAGACCGCCACCGAAAATGTCGCGGCGCTGGCAAGGGCCAAGGGGGTCGCCACGGCCGATATCGTCACCTGCGTGCTCGACCGTCCGCGCCACGCTGCACTGATCGCCGAACTGCGTGATCTGGGCGTGGCCGTCAAATTGCTGCCGGACGGCGATATTGCCGCCGTCATTCACGCCGCAAACAGCGACGACACCGGCATCGACATCTATCTGGGCTCGGGCGGCGCGCAGGAAGGAGTGCTGGCCGCCGCCGCCATGCGCTGCATGGGTGGCCAGATGCAGGGCCGCCTCATTCTCGATACGCCCGACAAGCGCGCCCAAGCCCGCGAGATGGGCCATTCCGACCCCACCACGAAATTTTCAGCCCTGGACATGGCAAAAGGCGATGTGCTGTTTGCGGCCACCGGCGTGACCGACGGCAGCCTGCTTCGCGGCGTAAAGCTCATGCCGCGCAAGATCGTCACCTCCAGCGTGGTCATGCGCTCCTGGTCTCATACCATCCGCTGGATCACCGCCGAGCACGGCCGGGCGGGATAGGAGCTAAAGGGTCGGTTCCGCGGGTGCAGGCGTTCCCATGCTGGAATACATCGCTGCCTCCGACGTCAGCCGGTTGCGGATTGCATCTTTGTGACCCTGGATCATCCCTGGTATCAAAAATGCGTCGATGAGAACCCAGATACCCAGAATCGCAAGGACGAGGAAACCGACAAAGACCGCGACAGTGGCCCAGCCGACAACGAACAGCACCAGTTGAAAAATTGCAGTTCCAGTCTTGCCGAGATAAAATCGATGGCCGCCAAGCCCACCCGTGAAAAACCACAAGAGGTAGGCCACACCAGCGGACTTTGCATCATTGGTAACCCGCTGCTCAATAAGCATACGGTCTTGCGTCGTAAGTGCCATTCTCGCCCCCAAGCATTGGCATTCTCATCTAAAAAGAGCCTACGCCGCATTTTTAACGCGGCGCAAGCAGATTTGTTGTCCCAGGAACCGCACAGCAAGGCAGTGATCGTCGCCTCGCCGCCAGGGCGTTTACTCCAGTCCCAGAACCTCTCGTGTGCGTTCCTCAGCGGTATCGCCCGCAGCAATCACTTCCTGCGGCGATTGTCCCAGCGCGCGCGCCGCCTCCTCGGCGGCATTGCGCACATTGGACACGACCTGCAGTTTTTGCTCGTCGGTCATATTGTCGTCGCGGACCTCGGCGGCATTGGCCACGAGCCCGTCAATCTGAACTGCGATGGCGTCCGAGGCCGATGTCATCTGTTCGCTCAGCGCGCTCATCGCATCGTCGCCCATCTGCACCAGATTGTCGCCGGTTTCCTCCGTCTCCTCCATGATGGATTCGAAGGTCTGCTGGGCATCCTCTTCGATTTCCTCGCGGCGCTGCTGCATTTCCTCGGCCGACATCGTTTCGCTCGGCGTATCGGTCTCCTCGAAAGGCTCTGCGAAAGCCTCGGGATTTCCAGCGTCGGGATCGGGAGTCTCGGGCGCGTCGCTGCTGTTTTCGCAGGCCGCCAGCGCCAGCGTGGAAATCAATACAAATGGCAAAATGAGCTTGGTGTTCATTGGTAATCCCTCGAAAGAACCAGTAATGGGGCGATCGGCAACCCGTCCGCGAGAAAAACGGCGATAAGGCGGCGGATGTTCCCTCGCCGCGTGCGCTTGTTGCCGGCCCGATGCAAATTCGGTGCAAAAAAACCGCTATCGGGCTATCGATCAAACCGCATCACCGTCTATAGATACCCCATGAAGCCAGAGCCCCAAGCCTTTCTCAACGTTGAAAGATCGGTGTGTGGCAAGCGCTGGATCGATCGGCTCGACCTTGCGGCCGGCCGCATGGCGGGCGCCATCGCCCAGCAGACCGACCTCTCGGAAATTTTGGCCCGCATCATCGCCGCGCGCGGTGTCGCGGTCGAGGACGCCCAGACCTTTATTGCACCGACCATTCGCGCGTTGATGCCCGACCCGTCGACGCTGGCCGGCATGGACGCATTGGCCCAGCGCCTGGCCCGCGCCATTTTCGACAACGAGCCCATCGGGCTGTTTGGAGACTATGACGTGGATGGCGCAAGCGCCGTGGCGCTCATGGTCCGATATCTTCGCCATTTCGGGCTCAATCCGCCCACCCATATACCCGACCGTATATTCGAGGGCTACGGGCCCAACAACGCGGCCATGGAAAGCCTTGTCGAACAGGGCGTCTCACTGATCGTGACCCTCGATTGCGGTACCGCCAGCCACGCGCCCATTGAACATGCCAAGTCGCTTGGCGCCGATGTTCTGGTCATCGATCACCACCTGGCACCCGATACGCTTCCCGATGCCGACGCGCTGGTCAATCCCAACCGTCGTGACGACATTTCCGGGCTCGGTTACCTATGCGCCACCGGCGTAGCGTTCATGGTGCTGGTCGCCACCAACCGGGTCCTTCGCGAAGCGGGCAGGGCGGGCCTGCCCGACCTCATGGGATGGCTCGATCTGGTGGCCCTGGCCACGGTATGCGACGTGGTTCCGCTCAAGGGACTCAACCGCGCCTTCGTGCTGCGGGGCCTCGATGTCATGCGGGCCGGGAAAAATGTCGGGCTCTCGAGCCTGGCTATCGCGGCTCGCGTCTCTGGCCCGGCCAATGCGTATCACCTGGGCTTCGTACTCGGGCCCCGCATCAATGCCGGTGGGCGCATTGGAGATGCCGGGCTCGGAGCCCGACTTTTGTCCACCGATGACGAGTACGAAGCGCTCGCCTTGGCCCAGCGCCTGGACGAGCTCAATGCCGAACGCCAGCGCATCGAAGTCGCCGCCGTCGAACAGGCCATGGCCACCGCGGAAATGGAAATCGGCGACGGCCCCGGACCGTCGGTGCTGGTGACCGGCTCCTCGGACTGGCATCAGGGCATCGTCGGGCTGGTGGCGGCACGTTTGAAGGAACGCTTCGGACGCCCCGCCTTTGCCATTGCCCTGGGCGCCGATGGTGGCGGCACCGGCTCGGGCCGCTCGATACCCAGGGTTGATCTGGGCGCCGCCGTCGTCGACGCCGTACGCGGCGGCATCATCGCCAAAGGTGGCGGCCACGCCATGGCGGCAGGGGTGACGCTGACGCCGGGCCAACTCGGACCCTTCCGCCAATACCTCAACGATACCCTTGCTGACGATGTTTTGGCGGCTCGCGCCGAAGACGGGCTGAAAATCGACGCGGCGCTCACCGCCCGGGGCGCCAATCCAGAGTTCATCCACCAGATCGAGCGGGCCGGCCCGTTCGGCTCCGGCAATCCCACCCCCATCTTTGCGCTTCCCGCCCATCAGATCCGCTTTGCCGACATTGTCGGGGCCGGGGGGCATGTGCGCTGCACGGTCAATTCAGGCGACGGTGCCAACCTCAAGGCCATCGCCTTCCGCGCTGCCGGAACACCTTTGGGCGAAGCCCTGCTCAAGGCCCGCGACGGCCAACGTCTGCACGTGGCCGGTACACTCAATATTGATCACTGGCAGGGCCGCGAAACCGTGCAATTGCGGATTATCGATGCAGCCATACCGGGTTAGCCAGACTTGCATCGCCCGGCATGGCGGTTAAGATCGTCTGTCGGCGCACTAATCTGGAGCCGCTTCCGGTTCGTATAGGGACAAACACAGCAGCTTCAGTTGCCCGTAGGCAGGGGATGAGAATCAATGAGTCAGGCAACGTTTGATCGGGAGCAGCCGCGGCCCGGCTTGGGTACGCGGATCAAGTCGGTGTTGCTCGAAAAGGTCGGCGCAGCGCTGATGGGCATTCCGCACAAGGGCGCCATAACCGTAACGTTCCCCAGCGGACGCTGCCGCACGCTGGGTGACGCCACTACCGGCGAGCACGCCTTTCTCAAGCTCAATAATTTCAAGGTGCTCAAGGCCGCAATGCGGCGCGGTACGCTCGGCTTTGCCGAAGCCTATATGAGTGGCGACATCGAGATTAAGGATCTTACGGCTCTTTTCCGGTTTTTTCTCCAGAACCGCGACATTTTCGACAAGGCCAATCCCGGCATTTTTCGCCGCACGGCCCAGGATCTGGCCTACCACATGTCCCGGCCAAACACCCGAGAGGGCAGTCAGAAAAACATCGCCGAGCACTATGACCTCGGCAATGATTTCTACGCCGAATGGCTTGATCCCTCCATGACCTATTCTTCGGCCTATTTTGCCGGTCAGGACATTTCTCTCGAAGAGGCTCAGCGCGCCAAATATCAGCGCATCATGGTAATGGCCGGCATACGGCCGGGCCATCATGTGCTCGAAATCGGCTGCGGCTGGGGCGGCTTTGCCGAGACCGCCGCGCGGACCGGAGCGCACTTGCGGGGGATCACGCTGTCGCGTGAGCAGCTCAAATACGGTGTCGACCGGCTCGAGAGCCAGGGGCTCTCCGATTTCGGAGAACTGGTTTTCGAAGATTATCGCGACACCAGGGGCGCCTTCGATCACGTCGCTTCCATCGAAATGATCGAGGCGGTCGGCGAGGAAAACTGGCCCGACTATTTCAAGACCGTCCACGACAGGCTCAAGCCGGGCGGCACCGCCGCCATTCAGGCCATCACCATCGCCGAGCGTGACTTTGAAACCTACAAGGCCTATCCCGACTTCATCCAGCGCTACATCTTCCCTGGCGGCATGCTGCTCACCAAGACGGTGATGAAAGAGGCTGCATCCAGGGTCGGGCTCGTGCTCGAAGCGACCGATTGTTTCCGGCTCGATTATGCCCGCACCCTGCGCGCCTGGAGCAAGCGGTTTATCGAGCGTTGGGACACCATAGCAAAGCTCGGCTATGACGAGGCTTTCAAGCGCAAATGGCTCTACTACCTGGCCTATTGCGAAGCCGGATTCACCGAAGGCACGATCGACGTGGGCATTTATCAATATCGGCGCCAGCAATAGCGCAGGTGCGCGGGCGCATTTAACTTGACTGTCTAAATCATAAAATATAGCTAGGCCCAATTCCGCTGACTATCGCCGGAGCGATTGGCCACGTGACTGCTATTGCCGAACAAGCTCAGGCTGCACGCCGGCCCGGCGTCGCCGCAAACAATGCCCGGCGCTTTTTGGGGCTGATGATCTGCCTTGCAGTGCTGCTTGTGGCGGTGCTCGCCAGTATCGCCGTCGGCTCCCGCGACATCCCTGTGCCCACTGTCATCGATGCGCTGTTCGCCTATGACGATTCCAACGACCACGCCATCGTCCGGACCCTGCGCCTGCCGCGCACGGTGCTCGGGCTCTTGATCGGCGCAGCGCTTGGAACGTCCGGTGCGCTCATTCAGGCTCTGACCCGCAATCCCCTGGCCGATCCGGGCATTCTCGGCGTCAATGCGGGCGCGAGCTTTTTCGTATTGATTGCCGTGGGCTATCTCGGCATGACCTCGCTGCAGTCTTACATCTGGTTCGCCTTTCTCGGCGCCATCATCACCACGGTGATGGTCTATGTCGTGGGCTCATCGGGGCGCAACGGGGCCACCCCGGTCACGCTGACCCTTGCCGGCGTCGCCATCGGGGCGATCCTCGGTGGTGTGTCCACGGCCCTCACGCTCCTCAACCCCACGGCATTCGATCGCATGCGTTTCTGGGCTGCCGGTGCGCTGAGCGGCGGCACCTATGAGGCGGTGACGACAGTGGCGCCCTTCCTCATTGTCGGCCTGCTGCTGGCCGCCCTGATGGCCCGTCCGCTCAATGCGGTCGCGCTGGGCGACGACCTGGCAAAATCGCTGGGCGCCAACATCGTGCGCGTTCGCACGGTGGTCGTGATCGCGGTCACGCTGCTTGCCGGCGGTGCGACCGCTGCCGTCGGCCCCATAGGGTTTGTGGGCCTGATGGTGCCGCACGTCGCGCGCTGGATCGTAGGGCCCGACCAACGCTGGATCATGGCCTATACCGTTGTTCTGGCACCGGTGCTGCTTTTGATCTCCGACATCATCGGGCGCATTGTCATGCGGCCCGGCGAAATCCAGGTTGCCATCGTCACCGCCTTCATCGGCGCGCCGGTGCTGATCCTTCTGGCCCGCAGGCGCAAGGTAAGCGGACTATGAGCGCCATCGATTTCGGCCGGCCCACGAAAATTCTGCGCCTGTTCGATGGCCGGGTCACCATGCGGGTCGATATGCGCGTCATGGCGCTGGTCGCCATCATGTGCGCAGCCGCCCTCGGTGTTACCTTGCTGGCGCTGGCGAGTGGTGAATATCCCGTCGCGCTGCCCGATGTCATCGCGGCGCTGACCGGGCAGGCCGATGGCCGAATCCACATGGTGGTCGTCGAATGGCGCCTGCCGCGCTCCCTGCTGGCGGTCATCCTTGGCGCCGCCCTGGGGATGAGCGGCGCCGTGTTCCAGTCGCTCACCCGCAATCCGCTCGGCAGTCCCGACGTGATCGGCTTCAATTCGGGCGCCTACACTGGCGCGCTGATCGCCATCATCGTCTTTTCGGGCAATTATTATCAGATCGCAGGCGGAGCTTTGCTCGGTGGCGTGCTGACCGCGCTCGCCGTCTATGCGCTGGCCTGGCGGCGCGGCGTGCAGGGCTTCCGGCTCATCATCGTCGGCATCGGCATGAGCGCCATGCTCTCCTCGCTCAACACATGGCTGATGCTGCGCGCCAAGCTCGAGGTGGCGATGGCCGCGGCCGTATGGGGCGCTGGCTCTCTCAACGGGCTCGGCCTGGACAAGCTCTGGCCGACGCTCGTGGTGCTCGGCGTTCTGATGCCGCTGGTGCTGATCCTGGGACGTCCCATGAAACAGCTCGAAATGGGCGACGACGCAGCGCGCGCCCTCGGTATTCGCGCCGAGCCTGTGCGGCTGGCCCTGCTGGTTCTCGGGGTGGCGCTGACGGCGACCGCGACCGCCGTGGCCGGACCGATTTCGTTTGTTGCGCTGGCCGCCCCGCAGATCGCCCGCCGGGTGACCGGTGCCGCCGGGGTGGCGCTGCTTCCGTCTGCGGCCATGGGCGCGCTGCTGCTCGCTGTAGCGGATTTTCTGGCGCAGCGCGTCTTTGCGCCAACCCAGCTGCCGGTGGGCGTGGTCACCGTCTCCATCGGGGGGCTGTATTTCGTCTGGCTGCTGATGCGGGAAGCCAGGCGGCAATGACAGGGGATTTGAAAATGAACAAGCATGTCGATCCCGCCGGACCGGCCGGCATGTCGCGGCTTTCCGCGGACAAGGCGACCATCGGATACGACAACCGGGTGATCTCGCGCGAACTTTCGGTCCAGATCCCCGACGCCGGCTTTACGGTTATCGTGGGCGCCAATGCGTGCGGAAAATCGACGCTGCTGCGGGCTCTGTCGCGCCTCATCCAGCCCAGCCAGGGCCAGGTCATGCTCGACGGCAAGGCAATTTCACACTACCCGGCCAAGGAGGTCGCCCGCCGTCTGGGCCTGCTGCCGCAGACCTCGATTGCCCCCGAGGGCATAACCGTCGCCGACCTTGTGGCGCGCGGCCGGTATCCGCATCAGAAATTCATCCGCCAATGGTCGGTGGAAGATGAAGCGGCGGTCGTGGGCGCCATGGAAGCCACAAAGATCACGCCGCTGTCACACCGGCTGGTCGATGAACTCTCGGGCGGCCAGCGCCAGCGCGTCTGGGTGGCCATGGTTCTGGCCCAGCAGACCCCGATGCTGCTGCTCGACGAGCCGACCACCTATCTCGACATTGCCCACCAGATCGAGCTGCTCGAACTGTTGAGCGCGCTCAATGCGCGCGACGGCCACACCGTTGTCGCCGTCCTGCACGATCTCAACCATGCCTGCCGCTATGCAAGCCACATCATCGCGATGCGGGACGGCCAGATTCTCGCCGAAGGCGCTCCGGCCGAGATCATCACCGCAGACCTTGTCGAAGAGGCCTTCGGACTGCCCTGCATCATCATCGAAGATCCATTGGCCAAAACGCCCATGGTCATTCCCCGCGGTTCGATTCCTCACGCCGAACCCCAACCGGCTCAAACATGAGGACATCATGAGACATATTGCCTTGGCAGCGGCATCCGCCGCCGCTCTGATTGCCATGCCTGCCACCGGACAGGATGCCTTTCCCGTAACCCTCGATCATTTCTATGGCGAGACGGTCATCGACGCCGAAGCCGAGCGCATCGTCACGCTCAGCTGGATGGCTCAGGATACCGTCCTGGCGCTGGGTGAGGTTCCGATCGCCATCCAGAGCCAGACATGGGGCGGCGATGAAAACGGCTATCTGCCTTGGGTAAAGGAAGCGGTGGAGGATCTGGGCGCGGACCTTCCCCTGGCCCTCGACACGGCCAACGGCCTGCCGTTCGAACAGATTCTCGAACTCGAGCCCGATCTCATCCTGGCCCCCTATAGCGGTTTGAGCCAGGACGACTATGACCGCCTCTCCGCCATCGCACCAACCGTCGCCTTCAAGGAAGCACCCTGGACCGGCAGCTGGCAGTATGTGGTCGAAACTGTCGGGGCTGCCATGGGGCGGAGCGAGGAGGCCGCCGGACTTGTCGCGAACACTCAGGACGGCATCGCTCGGTATGCGGCGGACAATCCCCAGTTTGCCGGCCGCACCTTTGCCTTTGGCGGCGGTTCAGACGCGGGCAATGTGGGGTTCTATATCCCTTCGGACCCCCGCGTGCATTTGATGGAGGACCTGGGGCTGGTACCGGCAGAGGCGCTAAACGATCTGCCGACCGACAATTATGTCCAGCAGGTCAGCTTCGAGCAGCTCGACACCGTCGACGCTGAAATTTTCATTGCCTGGTACTCCAGCCAGGACGATCTTGACACCCTCATGGCAAACCCGCTTTTTGCGCGCTGGAAGCCCATTGCCAACGACCGTTTCGTTCCGCTGATCGATCGGGCCTTCGTCATGGCGCTGTCGGCTCCCTCGCCGCTGTCGATCCCCTGGATGATGGACCGTTTCGTGCCGATGCTCGCCGAGACCCTCGAACAGTAACCCAAGCATAAGGGAGCGTTTCATGAAACGCCTGACGATCACATCTGCCCTTGCCGTCCTCATGGCGGCAACGGCATCCATGGCCATGGCTCAGGACTGGAGCTTCACCGACGGCGCGGGAAACACGGTTTCCCTCGACAACCCGCCCGAACGGATCGTGGCCTTCTCGTCCTCGGCAGCCGGGCTGATGCAGTTCGGGGTGAACCCGGTCGGAATTTTCATCGACGAGAGCGCCTCGGGGAAAAGCTACGCCGAGTTCGACCTGTCGGGGATCGAAGTCATTCGCACGGCCTGGAACGAACTGCAGCCCGAGAGCCTCCTGGCCCTGGACCCCGACCTGATCGTTACCGAATACTGGCCGCGCACCCAATCATACAGCGGGGGTGACCAGATGAGTCCGCAAGGCCAGTTTTCCGGCGTTGCGCCCATCATCGGCATTGAACAGGGCGCTTCCATTCTCGGTTTGATCGAGGCTTATGGCGAACTCGCCGAGGCGCTCGGGGCCGATCTGGATGCACCCGAAATCGCCAGCCAGCGCGAAGCTTTCGAGCAGGCTCGTACCGAACTGACCGCTGCGGTAAGCGAGAAGCCCGGGCTCAAGGTCATGGCCGCCTATGCGAGCGACGAGAGCCTGATGGTAGCGGCTCCCGCCGGGGCGGCCGAACTGCAGGATTTCACCAACTGGGGGCTCGATGTCGTCGTGCCCGATGCCCCTGAAGGGGAATACTGGGGCATCCTGAGCTGGGAAAACGCCGACACCTATCCTGCCGATGTTCTGCTCCTGGATGACCGCAGCGGAGATGACGTCCGCACTGCTGTTGAAAATCAGCCGCTTGCGGAAATCATCGACGCCGTGCGGGCCGGTCAGGTTGGCGATTGGCCAGCCTGGTGGATCCGGACCTACGGCTCCTATGCGGCCGAGCTCGAGGAACTGACCGCACTGATCGAGCGCTCCGAAGTGGTGACCCAATAACGAAACGGGCGGCCGGTGCGCCGCCCTTTCTCATTTTGACGGCTGTGAAATCAGCCGCGACATCAGGGCAAAAAACACCGGGTAGGGCAACAGCCGGATCGTCTTCAGGATCAGGACGAACGGCAGGGGGAATGCAATCTCGAATTTTTTCGAGTTGAGCAGGCCATCGGCTATCCGCTTGCCCGCATCGTCGGCTTCCATGAGAAACGGCATCGGAAAATCGTTCTTGGCCGTGAGGTCGGTCTTGACGAAGCCCGGGCAGATAACCCGCACCGATATATTGTCGGCCGCAAGCTCTGTCCGCATGGTCTCGGCCAGCGTAATCATTGCCGATTTTCCCGACGAGTAGGCCGCCGAGCGCGGTAGCCCGAAATAGCCCGCGACCGAGGCCACCAGCGCGATCTCGCCAAACCCCTGCTTGCGCATCTGAGCGACGACCGGATCGATGATCCGCATGGCGCCCAACAGGTTTGTGTCTATGATTTTGGCGTAGCTCTCGTAATCGTACCGCCCCGGCTCGGTGACCTCCCAGGCAGCGACTGAAAACACAACGAGATCGATCTTGCCCAATTCCTCGGCGATACTTGCGAGGGTGGTCTTGACCGCGTCGAAATCGGTCACGTCGAGCGGGTAGGGGCGCGCGCCATGGCTGACCGACAGCGCATTGAGCGGCTGTTCGCGTCGTCCCGAAATGGCGACGGTCCAGCCGCGCTGGCAAAGCTGTTTCACCGTCTCGGCGCCGATTCCCGAACCACCGCCAAGCACCCATGCAACCTTAGCCATCGCTTGCCCTTTCGATCGATCTGACAATCAATACGAAACGGGTTCGCTCTGGATCAGGTTGCGCCGTTATTTCGACAGCGCGTCGAGCACCCGAACCCAGGACCGGATTCCCTTGTGGTAGCTCTCGAGATTGTACTTTTCATTGGGCGAGTGGATACGGTCGTCGGTCTGGGCATACCCGATCAGCAGCGAATCCATGCCCAGCTTGCGCTTGAAATCGCCCACGATCGGTATGGAGCCGCCCGAACCCGCAATAGCGGCCTCACGGCCCCACTCGTCGGTCAGCGCCCCGAGCGCCTTTTGCAGCATGGCGCCGTCCGAAGGCACCACCGATGCCGGGCTCGCACCATGTTCGTGGAAGGTCACAGTGCAATCTGCCGGCACCCGCGCTTCGACATGGGCGCGAAAGGCCTTGCGGATCTTGTGCGGGTCCTGATTGCCCACCAGCCGGAACGATATCTTGGCTCCCGCCTTGGCCGGGATCACCGTCTTGAACCCATCGCCCGTATAGCCGCCCCACATACCGTTGATCTCGCAGGTCGGGCGTGAGGTGATCTGTTCGAGCACTGAGCGGTTTTTCTCGCCGGCGGGCTCGGAAAGGCCCACAGCGCTCAGATAGGCCTTTTCGTCGAACGGCAGCCGCTTCCACTGTTCGGCCACCTCGGCGGGAAGTTCGGGCACGTCGTCGTAAAAGCCCTCGAGCGCAACCGAGCCATCGGGATTGCGCAGCGAGGCGATGATTTCGGCCAGCACCTGATTGGGATTGCGCGCCGCGTTGCCATACATGCCCGAATGCAGGTCGCGGCTCGCCGCCTGGATCTCGACCTGGTCGGCCATCAACCCGCGCAGCATGGTGATGATCGAGGGCGTTTCCTCGTCCCACATGTCCGTGTCGCAAACGAGCGCAATGTCGGCCTCGAGTTCGGCGGCGTTCTCCTTGAGAAAACCGTCCAGCGACGGCGATCCGGATTCTTCTTCCCCCTCGAGCAATACGGTAACGCCAACCGGCAGCGTTCCGCGCACCGCCTTATAGGCCCGGCAGGCCTCGATGAAAGTCATCAACTGGCCCTTGTCGTCGGACGCGCCGCGGGCAAGGATCACCTTGCGCCCGTTCTCTTCGCCAATTTTCGGCTCGAACGGCTCGCTGGTCCAGAGCTCGATCGGATCGACCGGCTGGACGTCGTAATGGCCGTAGAAAAGGACATTCGGCCCGACATCGCTGCGCTGATGACCCACCACCATCGGATGGCCGGGGGTAGGGCGCACGGCAGAATCGAAATCGAGACCTTGCAGTTCATTGGTCAGCCACTCGGCTGCCTTGTGGCATTCTCCGGCATAGGCCGGGTCGGTGGAAATCGAGGCAATCCGCAAAAGCGTGAACAGCCGCTCGAGGCTCTGGTCGACATTGGCATCGACATGGGAAAGCACGGCATCGAGCGGAGCGTTGGCATCGGTCATTGCGGAAAGGCCCGTCATTGAGTTGGAAGTGCCGCGACCTTATCAGCCGAGTCGGTCCAGTAAAGAAATTTTACCGGCGTGCTCACTCAAGAAGTTCAGCGGGCAACACCCCAGTTTTGAACAGGACCAGCGGCTCGTCATAGCAGTCGGTTTCGATATCGACTTCCTGGGAAAAGGCCACCACACCGGCCTTTGTCGGAGCAATCCGCTCCGCCGTTGCAATGGCACTTTCGGCGGTCTTTGCCTTTTGCAGTGGATCGGAAACGAGCTTGCGTCCGCGTTGCTGGAACGACTGGATCAGGAACGTCGTGGTCATGGTGCCTCACTGGTTAGAGCACACCATATCACCTGCCAGGGCGGTTCGGTGGTTTGTTTCATCTGGTGATCGGCGGCAGGGCGGCGCGCCAAACGGGCACGCACCGGCGCCCCGTTGGCGCTATTGCAGCCGGGCGAAAACATCCTCGCCGGAGATGAACGTCGCGATCTCGGGCTTGGCGTAATAATATCCCTGTTGCAGGGTCACACCCGCGCTCAGCAGCGTCTGGGCTTCGCGTGCGGTTTCGACGCCTTCGGCCAGAACCTGTATGCCAAGGTTTTGGCAGATGACCAATATGCCCGCGACGATGGCCTGCCGCGCGCTCGACGTGTCGATCCCCCGCACAAGCTCGATATCGATTTTTATGATGTCGGGTTGGAATTGGGCCAGCAACCCCAGCCCGGCATACCCCGCGCCGAAATCGTCGAGGGCGGTGGCAAACCCCATCCGGCGATATTCGGCAATGATATTGCGGACATGGGCCGTGTCAGCGATCTGTTCGTTTTCAGTGAATTCGAACATGAGCTTTTGGGGGTCGAAATTGACCCGCCTGGCGGCCGCCAGCGAGGCACGGATACATGCAGTCGGCTCGTAGACGGCGTTGGGCATGAAGTTGATCGATAAGCGAGCATCAGAGCCCGACGGAAGGCCATTGCCTGCCATCTCGATGGCCTTCACGCGGCACGCCTGATCGAACTTGTAGCGATTGTCCGCCGTTACCGCAGCAAGCACCGCCCCAGCGCCTTCGCCGCCTGTCCCCCGCACAAGGGCTTCATATGCCCAAACGCGTTTGGTTCTGACATCGACGATCGGCTGAAAGGCCATCGTGAAGTCGACGGGGAAGGGCGCGCCTTCCTGACATCCTGTGCACGGCGTGGTGTGACTCATGATCTGGGCTCTCGAGCGATAGTGTTGGTCAAATTTACGCACGGCGCGGTTAACGGTTTGCCCAAAGCCCCGGGACACGGGCGCTCAAGAACGAGCCCAGGGCGTCGATCAATTGGCTGAGACGATGGGGACGGATGATGGCATGTCGGCAAGCGCCGCGATGGCCGGCAAGGTCGTGAGGGAATTGGCGCGCCCTACGGGACTCGAACCCGTGTTACCGCCGTGAGAGGGCGGCGTCCTGACCACTAGACGAAGGGCGCCTGGAGCGCTTTCGAAAAGCGCCGAAAAAATATGTGTCGCCGGCATTGTTAGAGTCGTGCATCGATCGATGCAACGCAAAAACAGCCAAATCTTCTCAACGAAGAATGTTGGCGCGCCCTACGGGACTCGAACCCGTGTTTCCGCCGTGAAAGGGCGGCGTCCTAGACCGCTAGACGAAGGGCGCGGCGGGCGTCTGCGGATCACCGCGTCGGCCAGTGAGCGGGTGTATAGGGGGGGCTTTCCGATTGCGCAATACCCAAAATCGATTTTATTTCAATTTCAACAGCCGCTGAATGTGACCGGTCCACGATAGCCGCGCGGCCGGTCGCGGACGTCGAGATGAACGAAGTTCTGACCGGGGTAGCAACCCAGCCCGCCGACCAGTCCGTTGTTGCGCGCATAAGCGATGATGCGGGATTTGGGGACGCCGGGAATGTAGAAATCGGCAGCCATGCACTTGGTGTGGAACGAGGCTTCAGCGCCGCCGACCGAGGCGTTGTGCCATGGCGTGCGATAGCCCGAATTCATGACCACCTTCTTGCCGAAATGACCTTCGACATCCCAGATCAAAAGGCGCAGCTTGGGAGAAAGACAGAAGGCGTTGACGTTGGAATGGGACACATAGGTTCCCCAGTCGGACCGCAGGCCGCTATATCCCGCGCCGTTTCCCGAAGCGAACATCGCCATCGGAGCGCAGGCGCCGAGCAGGCACACCATGACGATCAAACTGGACAGTAAACGCATCAAAACCACTTCCGTGTCGGGGTTGAAAGAGTCCCAGGCCACGGACACAAAAATACCGGCGGTTGCCTAACCGCCGGTCAATCAGCGTGGTTAATTTCCCGTTACGCGTTTACCACGTTCCGGTATTGGGCATCGAAGCCCATGGCTCCTGCGCATCGAGATTGCCCTCCTGGAGCAATTCGACCGAAATCCCGTCGGGGGATTTGACGAATGCCATGTGGCCGTCGCGCGGCGGACGATGGATTGTGTATCCCATGTCGGCCAGATGCTGGCAGAGCGCATAGATGTTTTCGACCCGATAGGCCAGGTGCCCGAAATTGCGGCCACCGCTATACTCTTCGGGATCCCAGTTGTAGGTCAGCTCGACCTTGGCGCCCTCGTCGCCGGGGGCGTGCAGGAAAACGAGCGTGAAGCGCCCTTTTTCATTTTCGATGCGATGGGATTCAACAAGGCCAAGCCCTTCGCTGTAAAAGCGAAGGCTTTCCTCGATGTTGGAAACGCGCACCATTGTGTGAAGATATTTCAAAGCAAGGCTCCGGCTCTGTTGTGGTCATGCCCCAGCGCCGTCGGGGCAGGGCGTAAGCGAGGCTAGCAGAAGGTGGCATCTGTGGCCAAGCGGCGGTTTGCAAGGCGCGATGGTTAATTGCTGGCAACAAATTTATGAATGGTCCTTAACTTTTTGTCTTGAATCGGCCAGACTGTGCGCAATTGTTATGAGTACCTGCGGATTTGCAGGGGCGTGTGTGGAAGGCGTTGCGCATGGGGGCGAAAAACATTTCCGGCACCGGGCCAGACTCAAGAAGTGTGGGCCACGACGATGCTCACCGCGAAGGGACTGACCAGGATCTCCAGAATCCGGCCACTGATTTCGACGTCATAGAAGTCGTCGGGACCATCAAGTGGTTCGATGCTGGCAAGGGCTTTGGCTTTATCGTGCCCGACACCGGCGGTTCTGACGTGCTGCTGCACGTGACCTGCCTGCGGCGCGACGGTTATCAGACGGCCTATGAGGGCGCGCGCATCGTGGTCGAGGCGCTCAATCGCCCCGGCGGCCTTCAGGCCTTCCGCATTGTTTCGATGGACGAATCGACAGCCCGCCATCCCGCGCAAATGCCCGCCGCGCGCACGCATGTGCAGGTCGAGCCGACCTCGAAGCTCGAACGGCTCGAAGTCAAATGGTTCAACAGGGTGCGCGGCTTCGGCTTTTTGTCCGCCGGCGAGGGACACCCCGATATTTTTATTCACATGGAAACCCTGCGCCAGTTCGGCCTGACCGAATTGCGCCCCGGCCAGTTTGTGCTCGCCCGCTATGGTGATGGCCCGAAAGGCCTTATGGTTGCCGAAATTCGCCCCGATGGTTGGGGCGACGCTCCGTCTTCTCACTAGAGCGTGTCCAGCAAAAGCATGTTCTCGACGCGATCGGGGATGGAAACGGTTTTGCGGTTCGGACACGCGACAAAACTAAGGTTTTAGGGCCGAGGATTAGTTTCGAAAAAAATCCTCAACGGCTCTAGGACGGCTTATTCCCGGCAGGTTCCAAGGCTCATGCGCGCTATCAGAAATCTCATAATGTCGGCGCTGATGCTGCTCGTCTCGCTTTCTCCGGCCCTCGCGCAGGATAGTGAGGACCTTGCAGTTATTCACTCAGGCGACCAAAGCTTCACCTTTACCGTGGAGATCGCCGACACGCCCGAGGAGACGTCGCGGGGCCTGATGTTCCGCGAGGAACTGGCGCCCGATGCCGGTATGCTGTTCGATTTCATCGATGAGCGGCCGACCAGCTTCTGGATGCAGAACACTCTTATTCCGCTCGATATGCTCTTCATCAAGGCAGACGGCGAAATTGTGCGGATCCATGAGAATGCCATCCCCATGGACACCACGCCGATCCCCTCGGGTGAGCCGGTTCGCTTCGTCCTGGAAATTCCCGGTGGCCGCTCGGCCGAACTGGGTCTGGAAGCGGGAGCGCGGCTTGAGCATGCGCGCGTCCAAACCGGGCACCAAGCGGCGGAATAAGCGGCCGCCGCCTCGTCCGTTCGATCAGCGAACGACCAGAACCGGCACCGTGCTTGCCGTAAGCACCTCGGTGGTCTGGCTGCCCAGCAGCATCTTGCGGAAGCCGCGCCGGCCATGGGAGGCCATGACGATCAGATCCGCCCCTGTCTCCTGGGCGGTTTCCACGATGGCATCGGCGGGATAGCGGTTCGCGATATGTCGTGTCTCGCAATCGACGCCGCTTTCCGATGCAAACCGGGCCGCTTCCTCCAGTATGTCCTTCACCGCCGCCTGCATCGACTCATCATATTCGGCGATGGTTGCCGGCCCGGCGACGGCCAGTGCGCCTGACGCCCACATATCGGTGACGGTGACGACGGTAACCTTCGAGCCCAGTTGCTTGGCCAGCTTGAGGCCCTGATCGAGGCCCTTGGTGGACAGTTCAGAGCCATCGGTTGCGATAAGAATGTGCTTATACATAACGCGTCTCCTTGTTGCTGAAACAACGCGAACCGAGCTCGATCCGTTGCGTCCTGATGTGGTGCGACCCGACGGGCCGGGCAAGATGGTACCACCACTATTTTCGACATCCGGTGCCATGGCGCGCAGAGAGGCGAGTGGCGACCCCGACAGGATTCGAACCTGTGACCAATAGCTTAGAAGGCTACTGCTCTATCCAGCTGAGCTACGGGGCCGTCCTGTGCCGTCTAGCTCAAATCGTGCCGCTTGTCAGCCTGTGACATCGTCGGCGCTTGACTTTGCCCGCTCAAGCGCCGATATGGAGACCCATGCTAGGTGCTGCCGCGTGAGCAGCCATCGCGTCCCCGCTTCGGGTGACCCCTTGAACCGGCATGTTTTTCCAAGTTCCCAGATCACGCGGGGTTCTGACAGGTCCGACGCTCGGTGCGCAATGTGGCGCGTGGGTTTGGATGGATCTGCAACCGCAACGGCAGACGCGCAGCTTTAAAAGTTGGCGCGGCAAAACCGTATAGTGTCCGGCGCGCAAATGGTGCTGCCGGAAAAGGACATAATTTGACTCAGTTTCAGGCCCTCGGCCTCGACGACCATCTTCTTAAAGCCATCGCAGGGCTCGGCTTTTCCGATCCGACGCCCATCCAGGAACGCGCAATACCGCTCGTTCTGGAAGGCCGCGATATCATGGGCCTTGCCCAGACCGGCACCGGCAAGACCGCAGCCTTCGGTCTTCCCATCATTCAGCAGCTTCTGGCCAAGACCGGAAAGCCCGATCCCAAAACCTGCAAGGCCCTGATCCTGGCGCCGACCCGCGAACTGGTGAACCAGATCGCTGTCAATCTGCGCGCCTTCACCAAGGGCTCGCCCATCAAGGTCAATTCCGTCGTCGGCGGCATGTCCATCGGAACCCAGATCAAGGCGCTGGCGCTGGGCAGCGACATCGTCGTCGCAACGCCCGGCCGGCTGCTCGATCTCGTCAAGCGTCAGGCGCTTCGTCTCGATTCGGCCCGCCATCTCGTCCTCGACGAAGCCGACCAGATGCTCGATCTGGGCTTCATTCATGCGCTGCGCGAAATTTCGCGCCTTGTCGGTCAGCCGCGTCAGACGCTTCTGTTTTCGGCCACCATGCCCAAGCAGATGAACGAAATCGCCGCCGTCTATCTCAAGGACCCGGTGCGCGTTCAGGTGACGACCCCGGGCAAGACCGCCGACAAGGTGAACCAGAGCGCTCATTTCGTTGAGCCGGGTGCCAAGCTTTCGCTGCTCAAGCAACTGCTTTCGGCAGACAAGGATGCGCTTTCGCTGGTTTTTGCCCGCACCAAGCACGGTGCCGAAAAGCTCTCGAAAACTCTGGCTGCGGCCGGCTTTGCATCGGGCTCGATCCACGGCAACAAGAGCCAGGGCCAGCGTGATCGCACGCTCAAATCGTTCCGCGGCGGAGAAATCCGTGTGCTGGTGGCGACCGACGTCGCCGCGCGCGGCATCGACATTCCCGGTGTCAGCCACGTCTATAATTACGAGCTGCCCCAGGTCGCCGAAAACTACGTCCATCGCATCGGCCGTACGGCCCGCGCCGGCGCCGAGGGCGAGGCGGTGGCTCTGGTATCGGGTGAAGAATACGGCCTGCTGCTCGATATCGAGCGCCTGACCGGACTTTCGATCTCGACCGCAGGCGGCGAACGTCCGCTGCGCAAAACGGCAGCTCCGGCCAAAAAGCGCACGCAGGGCCGTAACGGCAAGCCCCAGTCCAAGGGGCAGGGTGCACCCAAGCCCTTCGACCCCGCGAAAGCCGCGACCCAGCGCAACCGCAACAAGCAGCGCAACAAGCGCGCGCGCCAGGCAGCGTAAGCACGACAAAATACGACCAATGATGAAAAAGGCAGTCGCTTCGGCGGCTGCCTTTTTTGCTGCGGCCAGCTGGCAATCTTATGCGAAACGCCGCCGATCCGGGCGATTTTCCACATATGCGACTTTGGTATTACGCCCCTTGACATCGATTACATTATGGAATGTGATGTCTGTAATCGATTGCAACCCGCGCAGCCTGTGCATTTGTAATCGATTACATCTCCGTGTCGCGGAGGCCGTGTGTTGAGGAGCCACGGTACGGTTGATGGAGGAGGGGCGAGACAATCGCCTTGAGGAAACCCTGGGAGGATTACCCGATGAAGAATTTCACAGTGGCCGCATCCATTGCGGTCGCCCTGATGTCGACGACCGCCGTATCGGCGGCCGAACTTGAAGTTACCCATTGGTGGACGTCCGCTGGTGAAGCGGCATCGATCGCCGAGTTTGCGCGCATTTTCGAGGAAGAAACCGGCCACACCTGGGTCGACAGCGCACTGGGTGGTTCGGGAACCGGTGCCAACCCCGTTATTCTCAGCCGCATCATTGGTGGCGACCCCATGGGTGCAACCCAGCTCAACACCGGTCGCGAAGCCGAGGAACTGATCGCGGCTGGCCTGATGCGCGATTTGACCGACATCGCGGACGAAGTCGGGCTGCGGGAGTTTTTCGTGGATGAAACGCTGCTCGAGCCGTGCACCTACGAGGGCCGCATCTACTGCTTCCCGATCAACATTCACTCCTGGGACTGGCTGTGGCTTTCCACGGCTGCCTACGAAGAGATCGGCCAGCCCGTTCCGACCAATTGGAACGAGTATGTGGAGAGCTGGCCAGCCCTTCAGGAAGCTGGAATTCTGCCATTCGGCCTCGGTACCGGTTGGCCGATCGATGGTGTCCCCGGTGTGCTGATGGCCGGTATTGGCGGGACGGATCTGGTTCTCGCAATCAATCGCGACAAGAATGCTGACGCCGTTCGTGGCCCGGAATTCCGGGAAGTTGCTGAAGCGCTCGACAATCTGCGTAGCGTGATCTCGGCCGATACGATGGTCCCGACATTCGGCGACGTGGGCAACCAGCTGCTTGCTGGCGAAGCTGCCGGCAACATCCATGGTGACTGGCTGCAGGGCGATCTGCAGATTGCCGGCGGTGTTCCTGGTGAAGACTATGAGTGCATTCCCGGCCTCGGTCTGAACGACCAGCTGTCGGGTGGCGGCGACTCCTTCTACTTCCCTGTCCTGCCTGAAGGCACTGACCCTGAAGTGATCGAGGCACAGACCGAACTTGCGCGGATCATCGTGTCCCAGGAGGCCCAGCTTGCCTTCAACCTCAAGAAGGGTTCGATGCCGATCCGTACGGATATCGACCTGAGCCAGGCCAATGCCTGCATGACCAAGGCCATCGAATTGCTCGACAATGGTTTGCTGCCCTCCGGTGAAGCCACGTTGACCAGCGATACAATGGCTCAGCTCAACGACCTGACCAAAGAGTTCATCGACAACGACTCGATCACCGTCGATGACTACATCGAGCGCTATGCCAGCCTGATCGAGAGTGCGGACTAAGCTGAAGTTCTCTTCATAGTCTGAGCCTGCGGCCGGTCGGACAAGGACCGGCCGCAGACCTCGCATCGGAGGCATATCGTTTTGACTGATACAACGGCAAATACATCCCCTGGCGAGGGCTCAGGCCCTCTGCGCCGACTGCTTCGGGCGCTCACGCGCAATATCCCCGCGAAAATCGCCGCGACGCCCATGGTTGTGACTGTGCTGGTCGTGTTTGTGGGCTGCACGGCCTGGACGATCTGGTACTCGTTCACCGCATCACGGCTACTGCCAAACAACACGTTTGTCGGGCTGGAACAATATCAGCGCCTTTTCGCGACGTCGCGGTGGAACATTTCCATTCGCAACTTGCTGATCTATGGCAGTTTCTCGCTGGTTTTTACCATGGTGATCGGCTTTCTGCTGGCGGTTCTGATGGACCAGAAAATCCGCTTCGAGAGCGCCTTCCGCACCATCATGCTCTACCCCTTTGCCCTCTCGTTCATTGTGACGGGCCTGGTCTGGCAATGGATCATGAACCCCACGCTCGGCCTGCAGGGCACCATGCGCAATCTGGGGTGGGAAAGTTTCCGGTTCGACTGGATCGCGCAATCCGACATGGTGATCTATGCGCTCCTGATCGCAGGTCTGTGGCAGGGAACAGGGTTTGTCATGATCCTGATGCTCGCCGGTCTGCGCGGCATCGACGAAGAAAT